>CAYNGW010000011.1:0-22344 GCA_964396955.1 uncultured Rikenellaceae bacterium
CTTCATCAAAAATAAATGTCCGGTTGTCAAATATTTTCAGCTGTTTGCATAAACATGTGATTATTTTCGGTTTATGACAATCAGGTTTTGAGCCTGATTTGTTATATGTCAATTTATTAAAATGTTATCTTAGCAGCCTGAAATTTGAGGAACAAATGGAGAGTATTCTTAAGGAAAAGATCAGAGAGGCCGTAATGATACTGTATAATGGAGATGCCGGCGATGAGCTTATCCAGATACAGGAAACAAGAAAAGACTTTAAAGGTGATTTTACACTGGTAGTTTTCCCCCTGTTGCGTTTTTCGAAAAATACTCCTGAAAAAACCGGTGAGACCATAGGAAATCACCTTGCGGCAACTTTCCCTGCCATAAAAGGATATAATGTTATCAAAGGATTCCTTAATCTCGCGGTCTCTGATGCATGGTGGATTAACAATTTCCGCAGAATGGTTTCAGAGAATAACCTTTTCAGCAAATGTGTTGTATCCAATCCGAAAACAATTCTTATTGAATATTCATCTCCAAATACCAATAAACCGCTCCATCTTGGTCATATCCGGAATAACCTGATAGGTTTTTCACTTTACCGTATGCTTTCTGCCTGCGGTCACAAAGTTATAAAGACAAATATTGTTAACGACAGGGGAATACATATCTGCAAGTCAATGCTTGCCTGGCAGAAATACGGAAATGGAGAAACACCGGAATCATCGGGAATGAAGGGCGATCACCTCGTTGGGAAATACTATGTCCTGTTTGAAAAAGACTATAAGCTTCAGGTGGAGGAACTTATGAAAAAGGGATTGGAGGAGGATGATGCAAGAAATTCTGCCCCGGCAATGAAGGAGGCCCGGGAGATGCTCCTTAAATGGGAAGCCGGAGACAAGAAAGTAATGGATCTCTGGGCATTGATGAATTCCTGGGTGTATGCTGGTTTTGATGAAACCTACAGGGCAATGGGTGTGGACTTCAATAAGATATATTATGAATCAGAAACCTATCAGCCTGGCCGGGACATAGTTTATGCAGCACTTGAAAAGGGCATTCTTTACAGAAAGGACGACAGCTCAATATGGATTGATCTCTCATCAGATGGCCTTGACCAGAAGCTTCTGTTGCGGTCAGACGGGACAGCAGTATATATTACCCAGGATATAGGTACAGCTGTTATAAGACAGGCTGATTACGGATTTGACAAATGCATTTATGTTGTCGGTAATGAACAGAATTATCATTTCCAGGTGCTTAAAGCCGTTCTTAAAAGAATGGGGTATGAGTGGTCCGACGGATTAATACATTTCTCATACGGAATGGTGGAGCTTCCGGAAGGCAGGATGAAATCCAGGGAAGGAACAATAGTCGATGCTGATGACCTTATAAGTGAAATGAAAATCACTGCAAGGGAAGTATCCCTCGAACTTGGAAAGCTTGCAGATTATGATGAAGAAGAAAAGGAGGATATTTTTCGTAAAATAGGACTGGGTGCCTTGAAATATTTTATACTCAAGGTGGACCCGAAGAAGAATATGACGTTCAATCCTGCTGAATCGATAGATTTCAACGGAAATACAGGGCCTTTTATCCAGTATACCTACGCGAGAATAAAATCTGTGTTCAGAAAAGCAGATCAGATGAATATAAAATATGATCCTGACCTGTTGCCGGAAACAAAGGTTGGAGCAAAAGAGATCATACTACTAAAGCTCATGCGCAACTTTGCCAGAACGGTATCTGAGGCTGCAGCCGGAAACAGCCCTGCAATCATGGCAAATTATTGTTATGAGCTGGCAAAGGAATATAATCAGTTCTATCACGATTTTTCAATCCTTGGAGAGGACGATAAGTCAATCAGAAATCTGAGGCTGGCACTGTCGGAGCTTACCGGACGGGTGCTCGGTTCAGGAATGTGGCTGCTGGGCATTGAGATGCCCGGAAGAATGTAAAAAATAACAACTAATACCATTATTATAATATGTTTGAAAACTTAAGCGAACGGCTGGAAAGATCCTTTAAAATTCTGAAAGGACAGGGGAGAATTTCGGAGATAAATATTGCCGAAACACTTAAGGAGGTTCGCAGAGCTCTTCTGGATGCTGACGTCAACTTTAAGATAGCCAAACAGTTCACCGATACAGTAAAAGCCAGGGCGCTGGGGCAGGAGGTATTGAAATCAGTCAATCCTTCCCAGATGATGATAAAGATAGTGCATGATGAACTTGCTGAACTGATGGGAGGTGACAAAACGGAGATCAACATAAAATACAGCCCTGCAATTATTCTGATTGCTGGTCTTCAGGGGTCAGGAAAAACAACTTTCAGCGGAAAACTGGCCAAATGGGTCAAAAGCAAGAAAGGCAGGAATCCGCTGCTTGTCGCAGGAGACGTTTACCGTCCTGCAGCCATTGAACAGCTTAAGATCATCGGAACCCAGGTGGAAGTGCCGGTTTATACCGAAGAGGGAAACATGAATCCTGTACAGATTGTCAGGAATTCGGTCAGAGAGGCAAAGATAAAAGGATATGATGTGGTTATCATAGATACTGCAGGCCGCCTGGCTGTCGACGAGGAGATGATGAAAGAGATTTCTTCCGTAAAGGAGGCGGTAAATCCGCATGAAATACTCTTTGTGGTTGATTCAATGACTGGTCAGGATGCGGTCAATACAGCAAAGGAATTCAATGACAGGCTCGATTTTGACGGAGTGGTCCTGACAAAACTTGACGGGGATACCCGCGGCGGAGCAGCCCTTTCAATACGATCGGTCGTCAATAAGCCTGTCAAGTTTGTCAGTTCCGGCGAGAAGATGGACGCAATCGACATCTTCTACCCCGTGCGAATGGCTGACAGAATACTGGGGATGGGAGATATCGTTTCTCTTGTTGAAAAGGCCCAGGAACAATACGATACAGAAGAAGCCAGGAAGCTGCAGAAAAAAATTGCCAGGGATCAGTTCGATTTCAATGATTTTATTTCCCAGATTCAGCAGATCAAGAAGATGGGAAATGTTAAAGACCTTATGGGAATGATCCCGGGTGTGGGAAAAGCTGTAAAAAATATTGATATTGATGACAATGCTTTCAAGAGCATTGAGGCAATAATAAGAAGCATGACCCCTGAAGAAAGGACCAATCCTGTTGTTCTGAACGGAAGCAGACGCAAGAGGATAGCAATGGGCAGCGGTACTACCGTTCAGGAGGTGAATAAGCTTGTGAAACAGTTTGATGAAACACGCAGGATGATGAAGATGATGACGAAGGGAGGAAATGCTGCAAGACTTATGGGACGAAGATAAAAAGGCAATATGTATACACTCATCGACGGGAAGAAAACAGCATCCGAAATTAAGAGGGAAATTGCTGATGAAGTAATAAAACTTAAAAAGGAAGGCAGGAAAATACCCCACCTGGCAGCCATTCTTGTCGGTAATGACGGATCCAGCCAGACCTATGTAGCCAACAAAGTAAAAGACTGTGAGGAAGTGGGTTTCCGGTCGTCGCTTTTCAAATATGATGATAATGTCCCTGAAGATATTATCCTTGACAAAATCGCGGAGCTTAATAATGATGATGATATTGATGGATTCATAGTCCAGCTGCCGCTTCCTGATCATATTAATGAGAATAAGGTAATTGAGGCAATAGATCCGTCAAAGGATGCTGACGGCTTTCACCCCGTCAACATCGGGAAGATGGTCATCGGTCTTCCCGGATTTCTGCCGGCAACTCCATATGGAATAGTAGAGCTTATAAAAAGGTATAGAATAGAGACATCAGGAAAGAAGTGTGTTGTAATCGGAAGGAGTAACATAGTGGGCAGGCCGGTAAGTATACTGCTTTCCCAGAAAGGAATGGATGCCACAGTAACCGTAGTTCACAGCAGGACAAAAAACCTGGAAAATATTGTAAGAGAAGCGGATATAATCATCGCTGCTTTAGGGTCACCAGGTTTTGTCAAAGCTGAAATGATAAGGACAGGGGCTGTGGTTATTGATGTGGGAACTACACGCATAAGTGCCCCTGAAACAAAAACCGGATGGAAGCTTGCCGGGGATGTCGATTTTGAGAAGGTAGCTCCAAAATGCTCCTTTATCACACCTGTTCCCGGCGGAGTAGGTCCGATGACACGGGTATCTTTATTGAGAAATACGCTGGAAGCAGCAAAAAGCAGGAGGTAACCTGCAAAGGATTCACAATTTATTCAGTAAATGTGACTCCGACGAAATAAAGATCATATCCTCCTGATCCCCCGGGTCTGTTGGAAGAAAAGATCAGCAGGTAGTTTGAAAATTCAGTATGGATACATATCCTTGGCCGGAATTCATCTGCAGAAGTATTGACATCAGGTCCGAAATTTACCGGTGAACTCCATTTACCATTCCTGAACAAGGAATAATACAGGTCAAAGCCTCCCATACCCCCGGGACGGTTTGATGCGAACATCATAATGTCATGATAAACCAGCGGACATTTGTCTTCGCTCGTGCTGTTAATACTGTCAACTTTTTCAGAGGAAGAATAATCCCCGTCCATCCATGTTGCAATATCGGTTTCCTCAGGCCTGTTCTTTACATAGATGTCAAAATTGCCATCTGTGGCGGATGAAAAATAAGCTGTATCCTGGTTTGTGTCAAAGCATAAATATGCATCATCTGCAGATGTATTAAGAAGCGTGGCAGGGTAGGGCCCCTGAACTTCAGGAAGAGAGTTTCCGTAAACCGGACGGTTTCTGAAATAAAAGAAATCAAGATTTCCATCGGGATTCTCTGATGCAGTAAACAGATACTCATACCCGTCAACTGTGCTGAAAAGACTGAAAGGTCCGAAATCATCTCCATCAGTGTTGGCGGCATCTATCAGCTTGTCCAGGAATGGCAGACTGGATATATAGTTATTGGACTTGAATTCTCCTGTCATCTGATCAAAAACAAAGGATACTTCTCCCTGCACAAGATCATACTGTCCGCCTGAACTTCCCCTGTTGCTTGAGAACAAAAGATATATTTCACCATATAACTGGTAAACATCACAATTATAATCATCAAATGCAGAATTGATGCCTGCCAGGCTTACGACAGAATCAGGAAATGTACCCAGTGGATATTTGACCGGATTTTCAGTTTTCTTACAGGATACAATGCTTATAATAATGAAACATAAGCATAATACCACGGATTTTGCTGATGATCTTTTCATAATGAGCAGTTAAAGACAAATTGTAAACGCAAAGATATTAATAAAAGTATAACATGGTATAAATGAAAAACCGGGTGGGTGCCCGGTTCTTCTGAGGTAGAATTTAGGTTAATTCTAGGGTAAATTGGGTATAGGGTAAAAAAATTCTATTTATATCAGGAAGATGATTATTTATTCACTGAGGTTGCGTGATGGTTGCAAAAAAAAGCAAAAATCCGGTTTCTGTTTCGTATCATATTGAAAATTAAGTGTTTAAAATTACATAAAATTGTTAATAATTGAATATTTACCAGTTAATCCTTGTTAAAAATAGTATTACTTTTGTAAAATACCGATGAAGTAATGGAAGAGGAAAAGTTTGGATTCTCCTTTGAGGATGAAATAAAACAGGCTGTGCTGAAGTTTGAGAGAATGAGAAAGAATAATGAGAGTTATTTCTTTGATGTCATTGAATTTGAGTCAATTATAGATTATTATATTGAAAGCAACAACTCCCTGAAGGCATATGAGGCGGCTGTACTTGCTACAAAACAGCATCCTAATTCCGTATCAATACAGCTGAGAAAAGCCAGAGTACTACTCGACAAGGGACGGGCGGTGGAAACCCTGAAAATACTTAAGAAACTTGAAAACATTGAACCGGGGAACCACGAGATCTATATCGCCAAAGGAACGGCTTTAGGCATGCTCGGTGATATCCAGGGTGCGAAAAAAATGTTCGACTATGCTTTAAGTCTCGATTCGGATGACATTGAAAATATCCTTTTCTCTATTGTTTCGGTACTGCAAAACCTCAATTATTATGAACATCTTATTCCATATCTGAAACAGCTGATTGAGAAGGAGCCTGATTTTAAAGCTCATCTTTACGACCTGGCATATGCCTTTGAAAAAACGGGTGATTTCGATAACAGCATAGCTCTTTACCTTAAATACCTTGAGGAGGAGCCGTTTTCCGACAGTGCCTGGTATAATCTGGGAATAATCTATAACAAACTGGAACTACAGGAAAAAGCTATTGAAGCATACGATTATGCCCTTGCCATTAATGACCAGAACTCTTTTGCACTGTTCAATAAGGGCAACATTCTCAGCAATCTTGAGAGGTATTCTGAAGCAATCCCCGTTTATCATGAATACCTCGAAATTGAACCTGATAGTTTCGAAGCGATGACTTACCTCGCAGAATGCTATGAAAAAACTGATGAGGTGATACTCGCAAAGAAATATTATCACGAAGCGATAGAGCTGGCTCCTGAATTTGCTGATCCCTGGTTCGGACTGGGAGTAATAGAGCTCAATGCAGGCAATACCGATGACAGCCTGATCTTTTTCAGAAAAGCAGTCAGGCTTGATGATGAAAATCCTGAATTCTGGTACCTCCTTGGTAAAGCCCATTTTGCAAAGGGCGAGAAAAAAGCAGCACTCAGGTGTTTCAGGGAAGCCCTGAAAATAGATGCCTATTATGATGAGGTATGGTCAGATCTTGGACTGATCATTCTTAAGGAAAACCTTGCTCTGAAGGCAATACCTTACCTTGAGCATGCATATAAGGTCACAGGGGATGTACCGGGTATTAACTATCTGCTGGCTTCATTTTACCTTCAATCCGGCAATCATGAAAAAACACTGACACACCTGTCGCTGGCACTTGAAAGCGATAAGGATCTTTATAAAGATTTTATTGACCTGTTCCCTTCACAACTCCTGACAGCCAGGATCATAAGGCTCCTGGAGAAAAATGATCTTATCTGATGTTTTTTTGCTTTAATTAATATTAAGCTATGAAAAAAGTACTTCCTTTTTTACCCGATCGTCCTGCCAAACCCAGGAATTACGGACTGACAATGGTCATGGATAAAGGCCTGAGCATCAGGGAAGCTGAAGACTTTATGTCTGTCGGCAAAAAATACACCGATTATGTCAAACTGGGATTCGGAACATCCCTGATCACTCCCGGATTCAGGAAAAAGATAAAGATCTATAAAGAGGCTGGCGTAATTCCATATTTCGGGGGAACACTTTTCGAAGCATTCATTATCAGGAATATGTTCAGGGAGTATATTAAATTTCTTGATAAATGTAAAATTGAGCTTGTTGAGGTTTCAGACGGCTCATACGATTTTGACCATTCAAAGAAGCTTGAATATATCAAAATACTTTCAAAACGGGGTCCCGTCATATCAGAAGTGGGTTCCAAGAAGAAAGAGGTGGTTTATACACCGGATCAATGGGTAGCAATGATGAAGGCTGAGCTTGATGCAGGTTCCATAAAAGTAATTGCTGAAGCGCGTGAATCGGGTACAACAGGAATATATAACGAAGACGGTTCAATCAATAATAAGATCATCCACGCAATATCGGAACATGTCAAACTCGAAAATGTGATATGGGAAGCACCTCTGAAATCACAGCAGGCCTGGTTTATAAAGCATTTCGGAGCCAATGTCAACCTTGGCAATATTCCACCTAATGAGATAATCCCTCTTGAATCGCTCCGCCAGGGACTCAGGGGCGATACCTTCTTTCAGTTCCTTCCGGATACTTACAAAAAATAGTGCCGGGACAGAACAGAAAGACACAATCAATTATTAAATGAGAAAATTCGGCCTTATCGGATATCCTCTCGGTCACTCTTTCTCAGGCAGGTATTTTCTCGAAAAATTCGCCGGGGAAGGGATCAGTGATTGTTCTTATGAAAATTATCCGATTGAAACACTTGACAGGTTCCCTGCGCTGATATCAGAAAATCCTGAACTTTGCGGGCTGAATGTTACTATTCCCTATAAAACGGAAATTATAAAATATGCAGATGAAACTGAGCCGGCAGTAAAGGAAATAGGCGCAGTGAATGTATTGAAAATCAAAAGGATAGGGAATCAGATTAAAATCTGCGGATTTAACAGCGACGTAACTGGCATAAAAGTATCTGTAATGCCTTTTGTTCCGGAACATATTAAGAATGCCTTGGTACTCGGAACAGGAGGCAGTTCAAAGGCTGTAGCATACGCTCTGAAAAAGATGGGAATAGATGTCACTTTAGTTTCAAGAACGAAAAAGAAGAATTGCATCACTTATGAAGAACTTACTTCTTCAGTAATACAAAAGTCTGATATTATTGTAAATACGACTCCTCTTGGAATGTTCCCGGACGTAACGACCAGGCCTGTAATCAATTATGATCTGCTCAATGAGAAACATATACTTTTTGATCTTGTTTATAATCCGGAAATTACACCATTCCTGAGGATGGGGAAGGAGAGGGGCTGCAGAATAATTACAGGTCTGAAAATGCTTTACGCACAGGCTGAAAGATCATGGGAGATCTGGAATGATGACAATCTGTAAAATCTTCTCAGGTGTGGGATTAATTCGCGAAGCGGCAGGGGGGTGCTGCCATTTAAACAAATATCTCTTCCGGGTATTCTATATCTTCAAGGAATAATCCCTTTGCTGGAGCCGACTTTCCAGCCCTGCAGCGGTCTTTTGCAAATATAATATCCTCAAAATCCCTAAGGTTTATTTTCCCGCGTCCAAGCTCAACCATTGTGCCGACTATTGCCCTGGCCATATTTCGCAGGAACCGGTCAGCCCTTATTGTAAAAATGAGGCCGTTATCTGCCGTTTCCCAGTAAGCTGAGAATATCCTGCATAAATTGGTTTTAACATCAGAATGCATCTTGCTGAAGCTGGTAAAATCGGAGTGTTTCAGAAGCAGTCCACAGGCTTTGTTCATCATGTCCAGGTCAATATAGCCCTGCAGAAACCATGATGAATCTTCGCTGAACGGATCCTTCACCGTTGATATGTAGTATCTGTATGTCCTGGATACAGCATTGAACCTGGCATGTGCATCCGGAAGGACTTTTTTGATTCCTGATATTGAAATATCTTTGGGCAGAAAACGGTTTAGCCTGAATACGAGGTTATTATTGGCTGCCAGATCAGGCATGTTGCTCTCAAAATGGGCGCAAAAAACTGATGCATGAACACCGGTATCTGTCCTTCCGGCACCGGTAGTGGTTATTGTGTCATTCAGAATTGTACCAAGAGCTTCATCCAGGGTCTTCTGAACCGTAACGGAATTGGGCTGGATCTGCCAGCCATGGTAGGATGTGCCTTTAAATGAGATAAATATGAAGTATCTTGTCTTCACTGGTGTGTTTCTGCAAATATAGTTATTCACAAAATGAAGTTAATTGTTTAAAATATTAATAATGATTACTTCTGATCTGTTTGAAAATCGATCTTAAAATGTAATTTTACCTCTGCCAAAAAACATCGTATCGTTTGTTTAACCAAAAATCCATACAATGACCGAACAAAAAAATACACAAGTAATTGGTATGGCCTTTATGGGGATGATATTCTTCCTGTTTGGCTTCGTCACAACTTTTAACATCACACTGGCTGACAAGTTCAAGGCAGTTTTTGACCTGTCAGACTTTGCAGCCCAGCTGGTAAACGGTGCTTTCTTTTTCACCTATTTCGTACTCTCCTTCGCAGCCGGCAGTATAATTAAAAAGATCGGCTACAAGAGCGGAGTTATTATGGGTTTGTTGCTGGTGGCACTTGGGAGCTTTTTATTCTACCCTGCAGCAAAAGCTCTCTCTTTCCCCTTCTTTTTATTTGCAATATTCATAATGGCCGGCGGGGTTGTGTTCCTGCAGGTTGCAGCAAATCCATATGTCACTGCACTAGGGCCGTCTGAAACTGCCTCCGGGAGACTGAACCTGACACAGGCTCTTAATTCAATCGCTACATACCTTGCACCTTTAATTGCGAGTTATTTTGTATTCAAAGCTGCAGATTCTGCACTCAGCCCTGCAGATGCTGCCAAATCGGTACCGACACCTTTCCTGGTCATCGCTGTGGTTGTAATAATTATTGCAATAGCTGTATATCTGCTGAAGCTTCCGGTTATCCCGACACAGGGAGAAGAGAAGAAAAGTGTATGGAAATATCCGCATGTTATCCTGGGCGCTGTTGGTATTTTCTGTTATGTAGGTGCTGAAGTAGGATCAGCTGCTATGCTCCAGAGGTATTTCCAGGAAGCTCTTGACATGGCCAGGTCGGATGCCGCAATGATGATCGCTCTCTATTGGGGAGGTGCAATGGTCGGCAGGTTCTACGGATCTTTCATGCTGTCAAATGTCTCCCAGTCAAGGAAATATCTCTATACAGTACTGGTATTGGCACTGGCATTGTTCGTAGGATGGTTTGTAAGGCGTGAAATAACCGACGGACTGATATTCGCAGGAATCGCGCTGGTGAACTATCTTGCAATGCTGCTTGGCAAAGGCAAGGCAAACAGATCGCTTGCAGTCTTTGGAATGATTGCAGCACTCCTCCTGATTGTTGTTATGTCTGTAAACGGACCAATAATTCTGTGGCTGGGATTATCAATCGGTTTCTTCAACTCAATAATGTTCCCCAATATTTTTGCACTTGGAGTTGACGGGCTGGATAAGGCTGAGCTCAGCATGGCCTCAGGCATAATAAATACACTGATTGTCGGCGGAGCTATAATACCCGTTCTGATGGGTCTTATTGCTGACGGACTCGGTGTAAGGCTCGCATTTATTCTCCCGATCATATGCTATCTGTATATAGTATTCTTCGCTTTGGTGGGGAGCAAACATAAATAGCAACCTGCTCCAGTAAATTTTATACTGATAAAAGAGGCCGTCTCATATTTTATTTTGAGACGGCCTCTTTTCATTATTACCTGACAATTATTATTTTTACACTAAATCGCTATAATTAAAATTCCATGGCAACAACAGAAATTCTTATCGCTAAGATAAATAATGGCGACAACAAGGCTTTCCGTGACTTATACGGCAATGATCCGGCTGAATTAAAACGGAATGCCAAGAGATATACCGATCTTTTGAATCAGTTCAGTACAGCTTTCGGGAAAAAAGATGTTGAATTTTTCAGCTCTCCCGGCCGCACTGAAATAGGAGGTAATCATACTGATCATAATTGGGGGCGAGTGCTTGCCGGGGCAGTCAATCTTGATAATGTGGCTGTTGCAGCCAGGAACAGTACAAATATTATTAACATTTTGTCGGAAGGTTATCCTAAATTTGCAGTGGATCTGTCTTCACTTGAACCTGATAAAAGCGAGCTCTATTCTTCTGCTGCACTGGTCAGAGGCATATGTTCGCGCTTTAAGGAACTCAGTCATGCCATCGGCGGCTTTGATGCATGTATCGACGGCGGTGTACCAAAGGGATCAGGATTAAGTTCCTCAGCTTCATTTGAAGTACTGATAGGTGCCATCCTCAATCAGCTTTTCAATGACGGAAAGGTTGATCCCATTCAGAATGCAATTATCGGACAATACTCCGAGAATAACTATTTTGGTAAGCCCTGCGGATTGATGGACCAGACCGCCTGTGCAATGGGTGGCCTGATAACAATTGACTTCGCGGATCCCTCAAAACCTGTTGTAAAGAGAGTGAATTTCGATTTTGTGGCTACTGGCTTTTCCCTTGTTATTACCGATACAGGTGGCAGCCATGCTGACCTTAACGAAGAATATGCTTCACTGCCTATCGATATGAAAGCTGTGGCTTCTGAGCTGGGAGCCAAAGTTTTGCGCCAGGTAACTATGGAACAGGTAATTGAGATTATACCCAAAATACGCAATAAAGTAGGCGACCGTGCTATCCTTCGTGCCATTCATTTTCAGGGAGACAACCAGCGTGTCGCGGATCAGGTGGCAGCCCTTGAGAGAAATGACTTTAAGGCATTCCTGGCTATGGTTGTCGATTCAGGTTACAGTTCCTACATGTATAACCAGAATATCTTCCCTGTTAACAATGTAAGGGAACAGGGAGTCTCACTTGCCCTGGCGTTGAGCGAACTCGTGCTTAAAGGAGAGGGAGCATGGCGTGTTCACGGAGGCGGATTTGCAGGCACAATCCAGGCGTTTGTACCAAAGAACCTGCTTGACAAATATATCAATACACTTGAGCATATTTATGGAAAAGATTCCTGCAGGAAATTGTTCATCAGGCATCAGGGAGCCGGCAGGGTGGAGTTATGAAAAGCCAAAAGATCATTTTTACAACTAATTTTAAAATAAATAGTGATGAATATTATCCCGGAAGAATCATTTAAAGGAAAACATCAGGGTAAAACAACCTCACTTCATACCCTGAAAAACAAAAACGGATTTATTGCCCAGGTTACTAATTACGGTGCCATACTTGTAAGCTTATTTGTTCCTGATCGCAGCGGTAAACTGGCCGATATAGTCCAGGGATACGATACTGTAGCTGAATATATTAATGGCAACGGACCTTACATGGGTGCTATATGCGGACGCTGTGCCAATCGGATTGCGGGAGGTAAATTTACCCTGCTTGGAGAAGAATATGCCCTTGCTGTGAATAACGGTCCGAACCATCTTCATGGCGGTATTGCAGGATTTAACAGGGTGGTCTGGGATGTAATAAAATCTTCTCCCTCCAGGTTACAGCTGGTTTATCTTTCAGCTGACGGAGAAGAGGGTTATCCGGGAAATCTAAGGGTTTCAGTTACATATACACTGACAGATAAGAACGAGCTAAGACTCGATTACTCAGCATCTTCGGATAAAACGACCATTGTTAACCTCGCAAGTCATTCCTATTTCAATTTATCGGGTGAAGGATCCGGAAGCATCTATGACCAGGAACTGATGATCAATGGTGGTTTCTTTACTCCCACAGACGAAACTAATATACCTACAGGAGAAATCCTCAGTGTTAAAGGCACACCAATGGATTTTACCAGAAGCCGGAAAATAGGGGAAGCCATTGACAAGGAAGACGAACAATTGAAGTTTGGAGCCGGTTACGACCATAACTGGGTTCTGAATCATCGAACAGGTACTCTGGGACTTGCTGCAGTTGCACATGATCCAAAATCGGGACGTAAGATGGAAGTTTATACAACACAACCCGGAGTACAGCTCTATACTGCAAACTGGATTGATAACGAAAAAGGCAAGGGTGGCAAAAAATACCAGCGACGCTGGGCATTCTGCCTTGAGACACAGCATTTCCCTGACGCCATTAATAAACCACATTTCCCTTCAACTATCCTCAAACAGGGAAGAGAGTACAGACATACAGTTATACATAAATTCAGTGTAAGATAAACAGGTACAACGGTCACTTGCAACCTGCAACCCGCAAACCTGCAACCCGCAACCTGCAACCCGCAACCCGCAACTAACTAATAACCAACTCCATGACAACCGAAAAAAACAACAAGTATCTGTTTTCTCTGATCGTGATGGCTTCTATGTTCTTCCTGTTAGGTTTCATCACCACCATGAACAACTCCCTGATCGATTACCTGAAAAATGCATTCAATCTGAACGAGGTTGAAAAACAGCTGCCAAACACATTTTTCTATGGTGCTTACATTTTTTCAATCCCTGTGGGTTATCTTCTGAACAGGATAGGTTATAGGTGGGGAGTGCTAAGCTCACTTGCACTTATCGCACTTGGATTCTTTTTATGCATACCAGGCGTGGCTGCAGGATACTATGGATTCCTGAGCGCTGTTTCAGTGTTTGCAATTGGTGTGGTAATACTTCAGGTAGCCGCCAATCCATATGTGAATGCTCTTGGTACTCCAGAAACAGCTGCGAGTCGTCTGACTCTGACAAATGCGCTCAATTCACTTGCAACAGTGATAGCACCTATTTTCGTATCAATGCTGATAGTCTCAGCAAATACAGGAGGTGCTTCTGACCCAAAAGCCGTACAGGGTCCTTTTGCAGGCATCGGAATAGCTACACTGGTAATAGTTGTGGTCATGTTCTTCCTGAAACTTCCGGAAATTAAAGAAGGAGAAGCTTCAGAAGGAGGTGCAGTAAAACAATATAAATCAAATGCATATAAATATCCTCATATGTGGCTTGGATCACTGGCAATTTTCTTCTATATGGGTGTTGAAATAGGCATTCCAAGCTTTTTCGCCGATTATTCGGATAAACTGGAATTCAATTTCGATGGCGATATGCGTACAAGGCTGCTGGCATATTACTGGGCCGGATTGATGGTAGGTCGTATTGCAGGCATTTTTATACTGCGCAAATACTCTGCACGCCAGATACTCGGTTTCAATGCAGTTTTTGGAGCTGTTATGTTGTTGCTGTCAGTTGTCCTCGGAAGTATTGGATTGAGCTGGATTGCCCTGGTTTTGTTCCTGGGAACAGGACTAATGCATTCAATAATGTGGCCGTGCATTTTCAACCTTTCCCTTGAAGATCTTGGTCCTCATTCCAAAGTCGGTTCGGGTGTAATTGCCACTTCTGTAATCGGAGCTGCATTACTGCCAATACTGATGGGTAGTATTCAGAGGGGAGTTGGTCTTATTATGGCTATCTGCTGCCTGTTTGTATACTATGCATATATAACCTTCTTTGCTGTCAAAGGTTCGAAGATCAGGTAATATGATAAAACGGGGTTTTGCGAGTGATAATAATGCCGGAGTTCATCCTGAGATTCTAAAGGAAATTGAGAAGGCAAATGCCGGCCACGTTATCGGTTATGGTTCAGATAAATACACTGACCATGCAAGACAGTTGTTTAAAGAACATCTTGGCAAGGATACAGAGGCATTCTTTGTTTTTACCGGAACCGCTGCCAATGTATTGGGCATATGCGGAGTTACCCGTTCAT
The DNA here is from genome assembly GCA_964396955.1 of uncultured Rikenellaceae bacterium. GTDB lineage: Bacteria > Bacteroidota > Bacteroidia > Bacteroidales > VadinHA17 > LD21. The sequence goes on from CAYNGW010000011.1 coordinate 14,882, forward strand.
GGAATTCTGTCATAACAGCATCAACAGCTCATCTTGAGCAGGATGAATGCGGTGCCCCTGAAAAATTCACAGGGTGTAAAGTACTTACTGTTGATACTTCTGACGGTAAGATCACAGTCGATATGATCGGAAAACATATGCACGGATTTGATTTTGAGCATCATGCCCAGCCGAAAGTGATCTCTGTTACTCAGGCAACTGAGATGGGCACTGTTTACAGCGTGCAGGAGATAAAAAAAATTGCTGATTTTACTCATTCAATGAATATGTTGCTTCACATGGATGGAGCCAGGCTTGCAAATGCAGCTGTGAGTCTGAATCTGCCCTTTAAGGATTTCACAACTGATGCGGGTGTCGATATTTTATCTTTTGGTGGGACAAAGAACGGGATGATGTACGGAGAAGCTATATGTTTCCTGAAACCCGGACTTGCTCCCGATTTTAAATATCTGAGGAAGCAGGGCATGCAGCTGGCGTCAAAGATGAGATTTATCTCAGCTCAGTATCTGGCTTATTTCCGCGATGATCTGTGGAAAAAATGCGCTTCACATTCAAATGCTATGGCCGCAGTTCTGGCTGAAAAGATAAAAGGGATAAGCGGATTAAAAATTACCCAGCCTGTTAAGTCAAATGGAGTTTTTGTAATTATGCCGCCGGAGGTGGCAGAGAAGGTCATGAACGAATATTTCTTCTATCCATGGAATGAGGATATCTCAGAATACCGTCTTATGACAAGCTGGGATACTACTGAAGAGGATATTAGTGAGTTTGTGAAATTGCTCCGGAAGGAGTTGAGTAAATAAAAAAAAGGGCTCTTGATAAAGGCCCTTTTTATATAGTCATAAATCGATTTTACTTAAGCGTAAAGGTAATGGGCACCATATACCATACTGGTACAGGTTTTCCGCCCTGTTTACCCGGCTTAAATGCAGGAAGTGAGTTAACCACCCTGACAGCTTCAGCATCAAGTTCAGGGTCAACACCTTTCAGAACGCTGACCTGGTTGACACCACCTTTGGAGGTGACACAGAACCTGACTACCACTTTTCCCTGGATGTTGTTTTCCTTGGCAACTTCAGGGTAGTTGGTATGTTCAGAAATATATGCCAGCAGTGCTGGATCGCCGCCCGGGAACATCGGCATCTCTTCAACAACCACAAAAGGTTCGGGTTCAGCTTCTTCTTCCTGAACCTCTTCCTTCACTGGTTCAACGTATTCAACAACCTCTTCGTTCTGTACCTCAAGCTGTGCATCATCAGCGGTCATTAACTGTACAGCTTCTTCAGGCTTAATAGAGTCAACAACTACAGGCGGCACATATTTTGCCTGCTGTACGACATCCTGAGGCGGAGGGGGAGGGGGAGGAGGAGGAGCAACTACATCATTCGGCTGATCCAGGTTCTCCAGCTTGATTTCCACCTGTCTCTCAGTCCGCTTGGTTCTGCTTTCGAGTGCTTTTGCATTCAGGTAAGGAGTAATAATTGCCGTGGCAAGTATGATGACCCCTATGCACGTTGCTATAATAATATTACGGTTATATTTCTTACGCAACCTATAAGCTCCGTACTCCTTGTTCCTTACCTCGAAAACTATATCATCGAAAGCAGGGACACTGATTTTTTCTTTTGCCATTTTCTTTAAGGTTTACGGGTTAATTTGATGAAGTCTCCGCAGTGGAAACAATGCCCATGGCAGATTCCACCATCTTTTCTTCATACCATGCTATATCAACAAACATATAAATAGCAATCCCACAGATATTCATTTCATCGAGAATATCCACGAAATTTCCATACTTAGCTTCCTTGTACGCTTTTATAAGCACAATAGGACCTGTATCATCAACTTTTTTCAAATGACTGATAGAAGCTCTGACAGAATCAGGCGATATAACAATCTTCCCTGAAATCACCTGGTCGTTGAAATCAGCAATCTTCTTGGCAAGCGTTCTGTTCCTCTCAAGGAGCATCTGACGTATTCCTGTTGCACTGAAATCTGTTTCGAAAACGGGAGGAAGGTTATTGAAATACTCTTCCTTAACAGTTGCAGGATACCAGAAAATCTTATTATCAGGACCCAGAATGAGATTCAAAGTACGGCTTGCCTGAACGGCAGGAGCTTTTTGATTGGGGTCCTTCAGTTTTTCAGGAAGAACGATCTCCATGATCTTTGCTTTGCTGAAAGCAGTTGTAAGCATAAAGAATGTGATCAGCAGACACATCAGGTCGACCATCGGTGTCATGTCTATATGCGGCGGAAGTTTTTTCGCTTTCTTTTTCCCGCCTTTTCCTTTTTCCTCTTGAATTATTTCTGCCATATCATTGCTGTATTTCTTCCAGGTTTATTTTAGCCGCTTCAAGGCTTGTAATCAGATTGAACCTGTTTACGTTCAAATCCTGCAGTATATCCAGCACTTTCTTGACAACCGGAAAAGGTGTCTTTGAATCGCCCTTTATAGATGCATTGATATTCGGGTTCACTGTCCGGGCATACTGTATCCACATAGCCAGCTGGTTGTCAGCCGAATCCAGCGGAATCCCAACCTGAAATGCTTTTCTGGAAGTATTATCCTTGGCATTCAGGAAATCCTGCATCTGCATTATCGGAACACCTATTGATGATGGAAATTTTTCAAACTCCCTCAGCTGTACTTCAGTGAATTCAATTCCGTACCTTTTACCCATTTCAGCCAGTATTTTTGGTCTGAATTTATAGGCAGTATCAGGTCCGTTATCGAAATTCATAAATACCTGCCCTTCCTGGGAAAGAAGGAAAGTCATAGTATTAAAATCAGGAGTAGGTGTTTCTGATATTGAGAAGGGAGTATCAACAGTGGCCGGTTCAGGCTGTCTCATCTGGGTGGTGAGCATGAGGAATGTCAGAACCACACAGAATGTGTCAACCATCGGCGTCATGTCAATACGGGGTTGCTTGGTTGGTAATTTAATCTTTGGCATTTGAGTCTTTATTTATATGATTGATCCAAAAGATAAATTCATTTAACCTTTCAGCGATGCTGCAAAACTCTGTGTCAGACTAAAACCTGATTCATCAATTTTAAATGTATATGCGTCAATGGTTGATGAGAAATAGTTGAACGCAAGAATTGACAGGGTTGAACCTGTGATACCGAAGGCAGTATTAACAAGAGCTTCGGATATACCTTGAGACAGAGCAAGTGCATCGGGGGCTCCTGATTGAGCAAGAGCAGCGAATGCACGGATCATTCCAAGCACTGTTCCGATAAGACCGATCAACACTGATACTGATGCAAGTGTTGAGAAAATTACCATATTCTTTGAAAGCATCGGCAGCTCGAGGGCTGTAGCTTCTTCAAATGATTTCTGGATTGAAAGGATCTTCTGGTCCTTTTCAAGTTCTTTATCCTGCTGAAGGTTACGGTACCGTGATAAACCCGCCCTCATCACATTGGCAAGAGAACCTTTCTGCTTGTCGCATGCCTCAAGGGCTTCTTCAATTTTATCCTCAGCAAGCAATGTCTGAAGTTTACGTACAAAAACATTTAATCTGCCTTTCCCTTTAGCCCTGCCAAGGGTGATAAGCCTTTCAATTATGAAAATGATAAGAACCAGAACGCAGGTCATAAGAATAGGAACAATAAAACCACCTTTGTAAATAATTCCCAGATAGTTTCCTTCCAGCGCATGTCCTTTAGGATTGCCGCCTTCGAAGTTAACCGGATTACCCATTACATTGACAAACAATAAATAGGATACCACAAAAGCTATTAAAATAGCACTAGCTGCAAAGATATTCTGCAGCGCATCTTTGAACGTACTTCCTTGTTTACTCATTTTTATCGATTTGTTTAAGTTTATGATTTAACAATTCGCAAATATATATATTATCAATTGTTTTTTTCAAACAATATAATAAAATATTGTCAACCTTTTTGATAGGTTAAAAGAATACCCTCAATCAAAAAGACCGTTAAACTACCCTATACCCTGTTTTTTTTGAATTAATCCTGTGCCTGGTTTAAAACTCACTTTTCAAGTGAAACGTTATAAACCCTTGATTTTGTTATGGGAATTTCTTTTGTTGTGTATCCTTTAGCGCTGATTATCAGTATTTCAGATCCCTGAGGAATCTCAAACTTATATTCACCTTTTGTATTAGTAAGGTTTTCGGCAGCCGTATCCTTTACCCTGATTGAGGCATAAGCGATTGCTGATCCTGTTGCGGCATCTTTCACGACACCTTTTATCTCATTGGGATTAATACCTTTCCTGACAGAAGCCTCAAATTCATGAATATAATTCACCTGGCTTCTTGCCGAAGCATTATTCGGATCTAATGCCAGGATCTTATTATATGCATCAGCTGATCTTGCCAGGATCGGGAGCCTTCCTTCATTTGTCTTTTCATTTGAAGCCATCCTGAGTTCAAGTGATCCCAGCCCGTTGTAACCTCTTATTTTTGCATCTTTGTTATCAGGATTCAGATTAATCATCCTGTGATAGTATGCTCTTGACTGGTTGTAATTGTCAGCCATCATATAGTAGTAACCCAGATAATTGCAAGCTTCGATTATTTCTGCATCATTCTTCAGCGAATCAGCCTTGGCAACATTCAGAACCTTTTCAAACTTTGGTTTTGCAAGACCCAGCTTTGAATCAGGATCCATTTTAGAATATGTCCTGGCGGTCCAAACAAAAGCCGGAATGTGATCAGGCCATTTCTTAACAACTATGTTGAATACTGAATCTGCTGTTTTGTATTTTTCCCCGTTATAATATGCCCTCCCGATCTGCATGTATTCTTCGGGTTTTTCATTGGCAAGATTGATAAGCTTAACCCATGTCTGGGCAGCTTTGTCATAGCGCTTGTTTGTATAATAATTACCAGCCATTTCACTGAGAACACCCCTGTCCTGCGGTTTCATCTTGAGAACCTCCAAATATTCACTGAATCCCCTGTCGAGTTCTTTGTTTGCATCAGCAATATCGGATTTGAGGTTAGCAACCTTTGCAGTAAGATCATCCACAGCCGGCTTTAGTTTAGGCTTCATGGCTGCTGAAGCAGATGAATATCTTGATTTTTCCCTGTCAAGCCGCTGCTCCAGGTCCGATAATTCATCAACCATCTTCGGGTAATTCTGATTCTTCTTCATCAGTATCCTTGCGAGGTAGTGATGGTCTTTCCAGAGTATCCTGTCTTCAGAAACTGTTTTAAAGAGCTCTTCCATATATGAAAGCGCTTTACCGTAATCCGGATTCTTCATCTCATAGTAAGAATAACCAGCAAGACGGTTCAGGAATGACCTGGATTTGTCAACAGCAAGGATCTCTTCAACATTCTTGATTACTTCAGCATAGTCGCCAGCATAAAAAAGAGAAGTAACATATCTGGTCTGAGCAGGGATATTGCCTGCACTCAACTCGAGGTACTTTTTATAGTTTGCCTTGGACTGTTCAAGTATCTGGGCCATCCAGTACAGCTGTCCGAGCTCCCTGTAAGCAGGAGCATAATTGGCATCAAGTCCAATAGCCTCCTTAAAATACGGTATTGCAGCATCAAGGCTTTTGCCCCTTACATAAATGCTACCGATCTTCATGGCAGCAGTTGGTGAACTGGGATCAGCAAACTGTGCAAGATTGTAATTCTTTATAGCGTTGGAGCCGTCATTTGCCAGAATGTAAATATCACCGGCAATCAGAAATATCTCAGGATTCTTTGAATCTATCTTAACTGCCTGCCTTATTAAAGGAAGAGCCAGGGAAGTATCAACTTCACGGTCATTTAAATTTACATACGATTCGGCAATTTTTGCCAGCGCAAATGCATATTCTTTAGCCGGGGGAACAATCTTCTTGATTTTTTTATAAGGAAGAAGAAAGCTCCTGGCTTTGGTACGCATCTCATCGGCTGTCTTGTTATCCCCGAGCAGGAATGCAACTTTGGCAAGTCCTGTATAGTTAAGCGGATCGTTTGCATTTGCATTGACACCTTTCCGGTAGATTTCTTTTGCAGAAGTTGTGGCCAGTGTGAACGAGTTCGAAATTGTATCAGCATAATAATCCAGAAGGGTATTCTCTCCAAGATAGAAATAATATTTGCTGTTTGAAGGTTCTTTCTGAATTAACTGCTGCAGCATTTCTCCGGCTTTATCATATTGCTCGCTTTTTGTCAGCAGGAGTGTAGAATTCAGGTTCTGTGCAATATTATTGATTGCTACCAGTCCTGTAAGGACAACTGTCAGAAATAAACCTTTTTTGGAAATTAAACATTTCATAGCTAAATTTTTATTTTGAAGTCAATTATACAAATTTTTATTAAAACTTTTTTATTATTTATTCTATAATATACTTTTCCTTGTCTTGTTTCTTTTATCTTTTGTCTTTTATCTTTTATCTTGTCTCATTCTGTCTTTATCTGAACCAGTCTTATCGGCATGGTGGCTGGAACAAGACCCGATTTAAGAACAATTCTTTGTCCCTGTTCGGCTGTAGCCCACTGGATAAATCCTGAACCAAGACCAAGGAAAGTTTCCCTTGAAATAAGATATACTTCCCTTACAAAAGGGTATGATTTGTCAAAAATAAATCCCTGGTCAGGCCTGTAATATGATCCGTCGTTGATAAATTGCTGCGAAATTCCTGCAATATTGATTTTTCTGGCAAAGCTCATGCTCAGCGAATCATTCTTATCACTTATCCAGTTCTTGCTCACAATTCCCAGGGCATCACGGTTTCCTGAAACGAAATCAATAACTTCCGAATTGCTTTTTACGGCATAAAAATTACCGGGCAGATTTTCTTTTATCTCAAAAAGCTCTTTAAAATATCTTATGTTGCCTGATTTGGTATTATCGAAAATAACCCTGATGTCACCCAGTTTTGATTTTGGATCAAGGTCTTTCCATAGTGTTTTGTTTCCGAGAAAGATGTCCCTTACATCATTATAATTAATAAGCGTGTCTTTATTCTCTTTATTGGTAACCAGAACCAGTGCATCCCACGCAAACGTGATAGTGCGTGCAATTACCAGGGTATCTCTCAGATATTGTATCTGATCCTCGGTCAGTTTTTTACTTGTCACGATCACCTTGACCGAATCATTCATAAAATCATTTATGACATCGTATTCAGGCTTGTATTGCGGCTGAATATATGCATTTGTGTATAAATGTGTAAACGTAAAAACCTCAGTATCAATCAGCGGCTGGAAAGATTCATCAGCCGTTATCTTTATATTGCCCCTGGTCGGAGTCTCATTTAATTCTGTTGTTTTGCTTTTGCAGGAAACAAAGGAGATAAGGAATCCCAGCAGGATGTAACGTGATCCTGAATAAAAAACTTCAATAAATGATCTGTTCACTTCAATTCGGGTGGTGGTAAATAACTTACGGCTCGCAATATTAATAAAATTTTGAATAAATGCTGTTATGCTCATATCCTTAATTTTTATTAAACTTATCATATGCAGTACTGCAAAGTGTA
>CAYNGW010000012.1:0-20995 GCA_964396955.1 uncultured Rikenellaceae bacterium
AATATTCCTTCAAATAAAATTATTCCTGATAGAAATAGGATCTCTTCTTCAGCAGCGGATCAATATCAAAATACCTTATTACGAAAAAATCACTACCGCCATCAGTCTTTCCCAGCAACCTGTCACTGTCTCGTGCGCCGGTGTCAGTGTCATATCTTTCCCACATAGAAAGTATGACCTCCCCCCCGGCAGTTTTCCCGACAGTGATCCTGAACAGGGGATCTTGTGATCTGATCTTCTCTCTCTGGTCAGCGGAAATATCAAATGCCCAGTTCTCAAACGGCACCCACGTGAAATATGAAATATACCTTTTTACCCTCGATGTGTCCCATCCCGACAGGTCATTTTTTGTGTCAGAAAGTGAATAATCAGCATCCTTACAAATTATTGTAAATGAGGAAGCTGGATCAGCAACATTCTCCAGTGTGATTGACGATATCTCGGAAGGAAGCAGGTTAAATATAGTATATGGCTTCCAGAAAAGTTCACCGGTGATGAATGCCGAACCTATATCTGCATCATAACCCGGGACATAAACAATAAATGACCTGCTCCTCACTCCCATCTTCATTATGTTGCCATACGGATTTGACCCTGTTCTATAAACCAGAAATGACTTAATAAGCTTCTTATTTTCAAATACCCTGACCTTTACAGGTGATATCCCCTTTTCACTTATCTCATCATTGAACATTTCAGGAGAAACGGGCGATTTGATCCTCATTTCCGTCAATACACGGATAATAAAAAGAACCGCGCTTTTTCTTGTTTCGCAGGTTCCGTTCACAAGCCAGCTTTCCCCCTCTTTTGAAAGCGTCAGCTTATTCGCGCTGTCACTGAACTCAATCCCGGTGATCTCCTGCCCTGGTACCGTTGCAAAGGAACTCTGGCTTCCATAGGGTGATCTGTCTCTCAGTAAAACTACAATAAGCACCAATACTATCAATACAACTGATATTATTGTATTTCTGAGGACTAAATTACTCATTATCAATATTTTGTATAAATTCTTTTCCTGATGATCCCATAAATGATCCCTGCAAGAATGACAATCAGGACAGGACCTGCAAAGTTTATAAGCTGCCACAACAGCATTTCGTCTTTGATCCTTGTTTTGTCCAGCAGCCTTAATTTCATCTCCCTTGACCTCAGCTCCATGAGGCCATTATCATCGACAAGATAATTCATGCAGTTTATGAGGAAATCCCTGTTTCCGTACATCTCTTCTGTATACCTGTCCTGCCCGAGAGGAACCGGCGTCGCGGTGACTCCTGCCCTTCTCACTTCATTTCTTATAATATCGCCATCCGCAACCACTATCATCTTCGTTTCACTGCTTTCGGTCTTTACCCTGAAGTTCCTGTCAGGGATCATGTTACCGGTCATCCTGTTTTTAAATGCTGAAGGAAAAATTCCTTCCAGCAAAACGGCAACAGGAAGGTCAGCCTTGTTATAATCTTTTTCATCAGGAAGTATTTCTGCTTCTTTCAGCCTTATCAATAAAGGAGGTGAAAGAGTCCTGGCAAACCCGGATGTGGACAGGAGAACTGATTTTCTTATTGCCGGATCAAAGCCAACTGTATCGATGGTGTTGACAAATTCACCTTTTACCTTGTTGAGGTTTCTTGTCACGGGATGATCAGGATTGAGATTCAGTTTAGGATAATAAACCCAGGGGGCAGGGACTATCTGTTTCTGCTCAGCTCCTGTTGTAACCGATAACCTGATCACTATACAATCAAGATCCTGCACAATCTCCGGATTTATCCTTGCACCATACCTGAAAAGCAGATCTTCAATATTCAGTGGCCTGTAAAGGCCGGCTGTTTCACCATAAACCAGTGAATCAGAGTTTACTTCCACCTCTTCAAGAAGCCATAATACCTTCCCGCCGTTCATGATATACTGATCGAGCACCAGCTTATCCGGCTCATTGAATTCCCTGGCAGGACCTGCAACAATGACAGCTGCATAATCATCCAGTATCCCGGGCTCTCCTCCGATCGCTCCCCGGTCAATAGTAAAGAATTTCGCAAGATTAATTGTAATGTCTGCAACTTCAATCTCCTGGAATTCGCCCTGTCCTTCAAGAAAAGCAACCTTATAAATTGTATCGGAAGATACGGTTGCTATAGTCTGGATCATTTCATATTCAAGTCCTTCCATGGAATGAAGAATATTCTGTTCCGCAGATACAGACTGGTTGTATTTCAGGAAGTTGACAGGGACTTCAATGCCATTGTAATTGACTATCATTCCCGGGAAGATCAGTTTCTGGCTTTTTCCACCTTCATCATCGCTTGCCCGGATATCTAACGGAATCAGACCTTTATTATAAAGAGCAGTGTACTGAGCATCTCTCTGCTCTGCATTTTTAACGGCCGCAGGATTAATGAATGTATAACTGATCCTCCTTCCCGAAGCGATCCTGAATTCATCGAGCATTTCCTTTACCGATCTTTTCAGCCGTTTAAGAGGTATCGGCATTTCACCATCAAGATATACCTCAATATAGATATCATTCTTTATGTCATCCAGCACTTTGAGTGCAGGTGAGGAAAGAGTGTACCTTTTGTCTTCTGTCAGATCAAGACGCAGGCTGATAACGGAGCATAATGATGCAACAAGAATGATCCCGGCTATGGTCGCGATAAATTGCATCCAGCTTTTCAGTCTTATATTCCTGCTGTCTTTTTTATTCTTCATCATTCAGCTCCTTTTCTTCCATTTACGTGACAGCAAAACCAGCCTTGTAGCTTCATTGAATATGGAGGCAACAGCGATAAAGTATACTGCGTCCCTGATGTCAAGCACCCCCCTGCTCATCGATTTATAATGCTCGTTGATTCCCAGATTGATGACAAATTCATCAAGTTTTTTAAGTCCCGGCAGATAGGCAAATGAATCGAAACCCATCAGCAGCACAAAACATATCAAAACAGCAATAATAAATGCAATAACCTGGTTATCAGTAAGTGACGAAGCGAATATTCCAACTGACGCATATACGGCAGCCAGAAAAAAGAGCCCGATAAGGGCACCCCACGTTCCTCCCTTATCAAGGTTGCCCGGTGTTTCTCCGAGAATATAAACCGATATATAGAAAATCAGACACGGAAGCAATGAGAGGATCACCAGTACCACTGATGCCAGATATTTGCCCAGGATTATTCCTCTTTCAGTGACCGGCTTGGAATAAATCAGCTCAATAGTCCCAAGACGCTTTTCTTCAGCGATCATTCTCATTGTCACTGCGGGCACCAAAAAGAGAAATACCCAGGGTGAAAGGAAGAAAAGTGTATCGAGACCCGCATAACCGCTGTCGAGAATGTTCCACTCGCCGGGGAATACCCACATGAAGAGGCTGTTAATGAGGAGAAAGACAATAATGACTATATAACCCGTAAGGCTGCTGAAGAATCCGCTTATCTCTTTCCTGAAGATTGCAAACATAACATAGGTTAATTCACAAAAATAAAGAAATAAATTTAATGACACTTGACATTCATGTACCCACCCCCTTTGATCGCTCCCCTGCAATCCGGCTCCTCGCTAAGATAGCCCACTGGGCTATCTTTTCACGCTCGGCCCTCTGCTTCGCAAGGAGGGGGAAACTATTGACTTACAATAATTTAACACCCCCTCTTTACGAAGTAGAGAGGGGGCTGGGGGGTGAGTACATGAAGGCTTTAAGGAAGCGCTAATGGACCTTCAGGCGCTTTAGCATCCTCAATATCCGCAATAAACACCCCCGTATAATAGAAATTTATAATCTGCTGATAATCAAAGCCTTTCTCTGCCATCATCATGGCTCCTTCCTGGCAGAGCCCTACGCCATGTCCGTAGCCTCTTCCGGTAAAAACAACAGAATCGCCTGCTGTCGAAAGGGAGAAAAATGTTGACCTCAGTTTGAGATCTGTCCTGATCTGGCGCAGAGGTATTATAAAATCACCGGTTTTATAATCTTTCAGTCTTGATTTCTGTAAAAAGCTGAATACTGACGAATTGGTTGTATCTCCGGTATATCCCATTTTTTCAAGATAATCCGTCCATTCCTCAAGGCTCATAATCGTTTGCCATCTTGCATTGCGCGAACCGGTGCAAAAGGGATCGGTTACTTTCTTAAGGTACGGTTCGGGTGTAAGCCATACATCTTCCGGGGGAGATGTCTCTCCGCCGCAGTTGGAATGAAATGCAGAAATGATAAGGGTACTGTCGGGTCCGAGGATCACCTGACCTTTTGTTTCCAGGGCTGACCGGACAATTAAAGTATCTTTGGTGACGCCGTTAAAAGCCTGGCAATGAGTATTATCGCATAGATTGAACCGGTCCGTAATATGTTTATCGTAGTATTTGTACATATAAGTTCTGGCAATTACCGCCTGTGTTTTGATATATTCAATATTTTTCCCCAATCCGCCTTCAGCTTTTACAACTCCTGCAATATATGATTCTATATCACAGATGTTAATCATCAGTAATGTCCCCAGGTCCCGGAAACATTGAAGATCGCCGGAGTAGAACTGACGAATCCCGTTTACACGAAGCGAGAACGAATCATTTCCTGTCTTGCCGGAAATAAAAACAGAATCACAAGCAAATCCTTTGCCATCCCTGGTTTTTACGAAAAGCCTGTCATTGAATCCTGATATTATAACAATCTCCCCCTTAGTTATTTCCAGAGGTTCACTATTAAAGCCATTCAGTTCATAACTTCCACTAACGACAGTAAACAATGCAAGCCCGGGATCAGAACCTGAAAACAATCTTATCCTCACCTGTCCCCATGACAATGCAGGAAGAAACATGAAGAAGATCCAGATAATGAATGCTCTTTTATGCATTGTATTTTTCTGCTATCGTCAGACCGTTAAGTTGTCGTACCATTGTACCTTTGTACCGTTGTACCGTTGTACCGCCTTTACCATGTCTCCTGCAATTCTCCGTGACGCCCCTGCCTGTCCCAGCTTTTCTTTCAGCAGCTTATAATTTTCCAGGATCTTTTCCCTTCTCTCTCCTCCCTGAAGTATGGATCGTAGTTCTGCAAGAAGGTTCTTCCTGTTGAGTGAATAACCTTTAAGTTCTCTTATCACTTCTGAATTCATTATCAGGTTGACAAGCGAAATGAATCTGACTTTTATAAGCATCCAGGCTATAAGCATTGAAAGAACGTCACCCTTATAGCAGACTACCTGCGGGATATTGAACAGTGCAGCCTCAAGGGTTGCCGTCCCTGAAGCGACCAGGGCTGCATCACAGATATGAAGTATCTCGTAAGTCTTTTCCTTCAGGAGCCTGACAGGTTCTTTACCGATAATTTTCATATACAATTCATCAGGCAGATTAATCACTCCTGCCAGAACAAACTGGTATTCAGGAAAATAACGGATCACCTTAAGCATCTGAGGCAGAATTGACTCAACTTCATGACGGCGGCTGCCAGCCAGAAGACCTATCACTGGCCTGTTATCAAGATCGAGTGTCCGGATTAGCTCTTCCCTGCCGGGCAATGCTGACATTCTTCTTTCCGTTTCGTCAACAAGAGGATTCCCCCGGTATTCAACATGGATCCCGTGTTTTTCATAGAATTCCACCTCAAAAGGGAAAATGATATACATCTGGTCAACATACTTCATTATCTTCTCAACCCTGCTTTCATTCCATGCCCATAGCTTAGGAGAGATGTAATAAAAAATCCTGAATCCGGCTTCTCTGGCAAACCTGGCTATGCGGAGGTTAAATCCGGGGTAATCTATCAGGATGACCGCATCAGGCTTGAAATCAGAGATATGCCGCTTGCAGAGAGCTAAGTTCCTGGATATTGTCCTCAGGTTTTTGAGGACTACCATAAAACCCATAAATGCAGTTTTTCTGTAATGCATAAGCAGAGTCGCTCCTGCTGCTTCCATAAGGTCGCCTCCCCAGCAGAATATTTCAGCATTCCTGTCAGCAGCGATAAGCTCCTTTACCAGGTTAGATCCGTGAAGGTCACCTGACTGTTCCCCGGCAATAATAAAATACCTCATGACCAGAACTTAACTACAAAGACCAATGCAGCCCAGACAATAGTAATTCCAAGCACCCCGCGTGAAGCACGCAGCATATCAAAGTGATTGAAGAGGAGAAAGATCACTACGTTTGGAAATACGCACAGGGAGATGATATGAGTGGCAATATTTGCAGCTGCTAATCTGTTAATCCATAAGTGAAGGCTGGGATCTCCTTTTGAAAAAATGAAAATCACTAGTGAGATAATAACCGGCAATAAAAAACCTGAGATAATTCCGGTTGCCAGTTTATCATATTTTTCTGCAAGAGTCATTTCAGAATTTCTCTTTAAGTTTATCTATATACCAGTGAGCGGTCATATCGACTGAAACGGGAACCACTGATACAAAGTTGTTTGCCAGGGCCCATTCATCAGTGTCATCAGCGTCAGGCTCATGATTCTGGAAAGAACCTGTAAGCCAGTAATATGTTTTACCCATGGGATCTTTTCTCTTTTCGAATTCCTCCTTCCAGTTTCCTTTCGACTGCCGGCATACTTTTATTCCCTTTATATCTTTCTTTTCAGCAGCGGGAATATTTACATTCAGGCAAACTCCTTCGGGAAGAGGTTCCGCCGCCATCTTATCCATGATAAACCGGATATATGTTTTACAGGCTGAAAAATCAGCAGTTGGTGAAAAATTATTGAGTGAAAAGCCCACTGAGCTGATCCCGTACAGACATCCTTCAATCGCAGCGGCCATAGTGCCTGAATACAGAACACTTACTGATGCATTGGCGCCGTGATTTATTCCGGCGACCACCCAGTCAGGATGCCTCTCAATCAATTGATTAACAGCAAGTTTAATACTGTCGGTGGGTGTACCGTTACATGCATAGATCCTGTGCTTTTCATTTTCCTCAAGAAGCTTCACACGCAGCGGCGTTTTTACCGTGAGAGCCTGTGACATCCCCGACTGGCTCTCCATGGTGGAAATCAGGATCACTTTCCCGAACTCCTCCATAACCTCAAGAAGGGTTTTTAATCCGGCTGCGTACAGGCCGTCATCGTTTGTCAACAGAATCAGCCTGTCACCTTTTTCAATTACCATAAAATATCGAATTTGATATGCAAATATAGGTAAATTCGGGTGTGATGGAACCGCTCCGAGGTTCAAAACATTTTCATTTTGAATCCCGGAGGGGTTCCACAATTAAATCAATTTCTTACTTTTGCCTTTTGTTATCACTTTTTTAAAGAAAGATGAAGATCTCATACAACTGGATTAAAGATTACCTGGACATTGATATTGAGCCCCGCAAGCTGGCTGTGATCCTTACAGGATTAGGTCTTGAGGTTGAAGCCATGGAGGAATGGGCATCCGTTAAAGGCGGGCTGAAAGGGATTGTGATAGGCGAAGTTCTTACTTGCAGGAAACACCCGGATGCTGATAAGCTTACCGTAACTACAGTGAATATTGGTTCACCTGAACCGCTTCATATTGTATGCGGAGCTCCAAATGTTGCAGTCGGGCTGAAAGTACCCGTTGCAACCGCCGGTACCATGGTTTTTAAGGGAGAAGAAAGCATTGAGATAAAGAAATCAAAAATAAGAGGCGAGCTTTCCGAAGGGATGATCTGCGCCGAAGATGAGCTTGGTCTTGGGACATTACATGAGGGTATTATGGTGCTGGATAAGGATGCAGTGCCCGGAACCCCCGCAGCCGGGTATTTTAAGATTGAAAATGATTTTGTCTTCGAGATAGGCCTGACTCCCAACAGGATTGACAGCGGTTCCCAGTTTGGTGTTGCCAGGGATATTGCAGCATATCTTAACATCAATGAAGGAAAGAATGTGAGTGTACGGCGTCCATCCGTTACCTCATTCAAACCTGATAATAATGATAATCCTTATGAGGTTATCGTCGAAAATACGTCAGATTGTCCGAGGTATACAGGAGTCACCATCAGCGGGGTGAAGATCGGTGAATCACCTGAGTGGCTCAAGAATAAGCTCAGGGCAGTCGGATTTAATCCGATCAATAACGTGGTTGATATCACCAATTATGTTCAGCATGAGATCGGGCAGCCCCTGCATGCTTTCGATGCTGATAAGATTGAGGGGAAAAAAGTGATCATCAAAAACCTGCCCGAAAAGTCAAAGTTCATTACACTTGATGAAACAGAAAGAAGCCTTTCGTCAAAAGACCTGATGATATGCAATGCAAGGGAAGGAATGTGCATTGCCGGAGTGTTCGGAGGCATAAAATCGGGCGTGACTGAATCCACAAAGAATATTTTTCTTGAAAGTGCTCATTTCAACCCGGTTACAATAAGGAAAACCTCGAGGAGACACGGACTTAACACTGATGCATCATTCAGGTTCGAAAGAGGCACTGATCCCGGCATTACACCATGGGCACTGAAACGGGCAATTCTCCTCATCAGGGAGATCGCCGGAGGGAAAATATCTTCTGAAATTGCGGATGTTTATCCAAAAAAGATAGACAAGGCAAAAATTGAAGTGAGCTTTAAAAATATCGACAGGCTAATTGGTAAACAAATTGATCATCAGGTCATTAAAAAGATAATTGGACTTCTTGATATCAATATCCCGGAAGAAAAAGGAGACTTAATGACTCTTGAGATCCCCCTGTACAGGGTTGATGTCCACCGTGAAGCTGATGTGGTTGAAGAGATACTGAGGATTTACGGGTATAATAATGTTGAAATTAACGATCATGTAAATTCCACTCTCACTTATCAGGAAAAACCTGACAGGGAAAAAATAGTCAATATTATCTCCGATATGCTTACGGCTGACGGTTTTGCAGAAATAATGTGCAATTCGCTTAATCCTGCATCATTTTATGATAATGACGACTTCAGCAGGGGAGAACTGGTAATGCTGGCCAATCCTCTCAGTTCTGACCTGAATACGATGAGACAAACGCTTCTTTTCGGAGGACTGAGCTCTGTGAGCCGTAACATTAACCGCCAGAATACAGATCTCAGATTGTACGAATTCGGATACTGCTATTTCTTAAGGAAATCTGACAAATCATTCCCGGGTGTTGATATTTATACTGAAGCAAGATCTCTCGATCTGTTCATTTCAGGGAATACGGGCCCCCGGCGCTGGAACTATAAAACGAATCCTACTGATTTCTTCAATATCAAATCGTCAGTGGAAATGATCCTTACAAGGCTGGGTATAGAACCGGACAGTCTGTCTTCAGGTGAAAGCGACAAAGGATATTTCTCGGAATCCTATACCTGGTTAAGTAATAAGAAACCGGTTGCTGCAACCGGCAGGATATCAAGGCAATACCTTGAAAAATTCGATATCAGCCAGGACGTTTATTATGCTCACATCGAATGGGATCTTCTTATGAAGCTGATAAGTGATCATAAGGTATCCTACAGGGAATTGCCGAAATATCCATGGGTACGGAGAGACCTTGCCCTGTTGCTGGATAAAGGGGTAAAATTCGGACAGATAAAGGAAATTGCTTTCAGGACTGAAAAGCATATTCTGCAGGATGTCGATCTTTTTGACGTTTATGAAAGCGATACCCTTGGTCAGAACAAGAAATCATATGCGGTCAGCTTTATTCTGAGAGATGACCTTAGGACTCTGACTGACAAGAATATAGAGAAGACGATGAACAACCTGGTTGCAGCTTTTGAAAAAGAAGCAGGTGCAAAAACAAGGTAATGAAAAACAAGAAAGTTGAACTGATAAAGGGGGACATAACTTCACTGGAAGTTGATGCCATTGTCAATGCAGCAAATAATACTCTCCTGGGAGGCGGAGGTGTTGACGGTGCTATACATAAAGCTGCAGGCCCGGAATTATTTAAAGAGTGCGAAGGATTGAATGGTTGTCCCACCGGCAAGGCAAAAATTACCAAAGGATACCACCTGAAGGCAAAGCATGTCATCCACACTGTAGGACCCATATGGTATGGCGGCTATCGTGACGAACACGAGACCCTGGCTTCATGTTATCAGGCGAGTCTTGCGCTTGCAAAAAAAAACAAAATAAGGACAATTGCGTTCCCCGGCATTTCAACAGGAGTCTATGGTTTCCCGAAAGACCTGGCAGCACTGATAGCCGTAAATGAATCGAAGAGGTTCCTGAAAAAAAATTCTTATCCCGAAAAAGTGATCTTTGTAGCTTACGACGATGAAAGCTACGAAACATACCGAACACTCCTCGATCAATGAGATCACTCCTCAGAACCATTAAAAACTACCTTTCACTGGTCAGGTTCAGTCACACTGTCTTTGCAATGCCATTTGCACTGACAGGCTTTTCACTTGCCGTTTCAACCGACGAGCATCAGTTCAGCCTGAAACTGCTTCTGCTGATTATCCTCTGCATGATCTTTGCACGTAATGCCGCAATGGGATTTAACAGACTGGCAGATAATAAATTTGATGCACTTAATCCAAGGACAGAAAAGAGGGAAATCCCCTCGGGAATTATCAGCTCAAGATCAGCAACGGTCTTTATCATTATCAATTCGGTTCTGTTCATTATTACAACTGCATTCATAAACAGGCTGACACTGTTTCTTTCACCAGTTGCCCTTCTGGTTATCCTTGGATACAGCCTTACAAAGCGGATCACTTCGCTATGTCATTTCATACTGGGACTCGGATTAAGCCTGGCACCTGTCGCTGCATATATTTCAGTCACAGGCGCTTTTGCCGTCCTTCCGGTTATTTATTCACTCATTGTGCTGACATGGGTCAGCGGATTTGATATCATTTATGCTCTCCAGGATGATGAATTTGACAGGTCCAACCAGCTTTATTCATTGCCTTCGGAAGCAGGAAGAAAAAGAGCGCTGATTATCTCAATATCGGTGCATATACTAACATTCATCCTGGTAATAATAGCAGGATTTACGGGAAACGGAGGCCTGTTTTTCTGGTCAGGAGCTGCAATTTTTACACTATTATTAATATACCAGCATCTTCTGGTAAAACACGACGATATCAGCAGGGTGACCCTGGCCTTCGGCACGACCAACGGTATTGCCAGCATTTTATTTGCCGTATTCGTGATTATTGACCTGTATCTCCGTCTTCGCTGAAAGGTAAATATTATTCACAAACGTGTTTTTTAAATATTTTTTTTGTTACTTGGCGGCGATAATAAACTTACATGGGAAATATTGTTGTTAAAGAGGTAGTTAGCCGTAAAGAGCTTCGCGATTTTATTTTTCTCCCCGAAAAGGTACACAAGAATGAACCTGACTGGCTCCCTCCTATCTATATGGATGAACGATTGTTATTTAACAGGAAGAAGAACAAATCATATAAATATGCTGATGCTGTCCTGCTTCTTGCCTGGAAAGATAAGAAACCTGTCGGGAGAATTATGGGTATTATCAACCGCAGGTATAATGCCATCAACAACGAACAGCACGGACGGTTTTGTTTCATGGAATGCTATAACGACCAGGAAGTATTTCATGCTCTAACTGAATGGGTTGAAAAATGGGCAAAGCAGAACGGCATGATTAAGCTTGTTGGTCCGCTGGGATTCTCCGATAAAGACCCCCAGGGATTTCAGACAGAAGGTTTTGAATATCCCATGTTCATTACAAGCGCCAATAATTCTCCTTATATGCCCAGGCTTATTGAAGCTGAAGGATATGAAAAGAAGGTTGATCTTGTGAATTACCTGGCGGATATGCCAAAGGAACTTCCCGAGATCTATGAAAAGGTGCTTTCCAGGGTTAAGAAAACAGAAGGATATAAGATCCTCGAGTTTAACGCAAAAAAGGAGCTAAAACCTTATATCATTCCGGCGCTTGAGCTTATGAATGAGACCTTTAATGAGATCTATGGCTTCGTTCCGCTTACCGATAAGGAAAAGACAGAGTTTGCGAACAGGTATCTTGCGATTTTGGATCCTAAGTTTATTAAAGTGGTTGAAGCTGACGAAGGCCTGATAGGATTTGCCATCGGAATGCCCGACGTGAGTCCCGGCATTAAGGCATGCAACGGCAGATTGCTTCCTTTCGGGATATTGAAAGTGCTGAAGGAATCGAGAAGGTCAAAAAAATTGCTTATGATGCTCGGCGGTGTGAAGAAACCCTTCCGGGGCAAAGGAATTGATGTCCTGATGGGAGTCAAGATCCTTCAGTCGGCAATAAAACACAAAATGGAGATCATTGACAGCCACCTGGTCCTGGAAAACAACACACGGATGAGAGCTGAATATGAAAGGGTCGGCGGGAAAGTCGTAAAGAAATTCCGGATATATCAGAAGACACTATAGGCTGATTATATTGAGGAGATTCCTCATTCCGTCCCGATATATCGGGACTCCAGTCGGAATGACAATTTTATTTTTTATAGAGGGAGATCTTGTTCCCGGAAACTCACATTTCGATACAACAAAAGGACATATCGAATTCAGAAAAGCAACACCTGTCGATTGTACTGCAGATATTGCCAGGGATCTCACTGCCTTGCATCCGTTCAAAGGAAATGTGGACCTGGTAAAGAAAGGCCTGCACATTAAAAAAGAGGCTCCCATCCTGAGGCATTTCACGGTTGAACTGGAAAGGATCCAGCACCGGCTTTGTATATTTCACATAAATCATTTCCTTTGCAGCGCTAAAATTTCAGAATGCAGGATCTTACCAACGGCAAGGAAGGAAAGCTCATCTTCCAGTTTGCTGCCCCGATGCTCCTCGGAAACATATTCCAGCAGCTTTTCAGCGTAGTTGACAGTATTGTTGTCGGTAATTTTATTGGTAAGGAGGCACTTGCTGCAGTGGGAGCTTCATTCCCGGTCATTTTTATGATGGTCTCGCTGATTATCGGGCTCGTAATGGGAACGACCGTGGTAATAGCCCAGTATTTTGGCGCAGGGGACCTGGTAAAAGTCAAGCGGGCTATTGACACGATGTATATTTACAGCATAGTAGCCGGAGTAATTTCAACAATTGCCGGATTATTACTCGCTGAACCCCTGCTCAGGCTGCTTGGTCTCCCTGAGGAGATAATGCCGCCTGCTACCCGGTACCTCCGGATTTATTTCTCGGGAATGATAATCTTCTTTGGATATAACGGGACAAGCGCAGCCCTGAGAGGCCTCGGCGACTCAAAAACCCCTTTATACTTTCTCATTATTGCTACGGTTGCCAACATAATACTTGTTCTGCTGTTTGTCGGCGTTTTCAACTGGGGTATTGCCGGAGCAGCCTATGCAACACTGTTGGCAAACGGTATTGCTTTCGGCCTCGCAATTTACTGGCTCAACAAGACACATAAATTTATCAGGATAGCAATAAAAGGCCTCCATTTTGACAGGGACATCTTTCGTCACAGCATTCGCATCGGACTGCCGACAGGCATACAGCAGACATTTGTTGCGCTGGGAAGCCTGGCATTGATGGGAATAGTTAATACGTTCGGCACCAATGTCATAGCAGGATTTTCAGTCGCCAGCAGGCTCGATTCCCTGGCAATGGTCCCGGCAATGTCATTTTCTCAGGCTCTTTCAACTTTTGTCGGACAGAACATAGGAGCAAGAAAAATTGAAAGGATAAGGACCGGTCTTATTTCGACCATAAAAATGTCAGGGTCAGTAACAATTATTACAACATCCTTCATTGTTTTACTGGGCCGCCCGATAATGAGCCTATTTACTAAAGATACAGAAGTCATAAGGCTCGGAGCCCAGTACCTTACTATCGTAAGCTCCTTCTATATACTCTTTACCATGATGTTCATTTACAACGGTATAATGAGAGGTGCCGGAGATACTCTTCTCCCTATGTTCTTCACACTTATCTCACTCTGGATGATAAGGATTCCGATGGCATACCTGTTATCCGGAGAAATAGGTGTCCAGGGGATATGGTGGGCAATTCCGGCTGGCTGGCTTATCGGACTTGCACTCTCGTTCTTCTATTACAGGACGGGGCGCTGGAAGAAGAAGAGTGTTGTGAAATATGATGAGAATTTGTAACTTTCAGTTTTATATTCAACATAACAGGAAATGATAAAATCCATGACCGGCTATGGTAAATCCATGGCTGAAATTCCAGGGAAAAAGATTACTATCGAAATAAAATCACTCAACTCCAAATCGCTTGATCTGAATTTAAGACTGCCATGGCTCTACAAGGAGAAGGAAGCCGACATCAGAAATCTGATAAGCCAGAAGCTGGATAGAGGGAAAATTGATCTTTCAGTTAATTTTGATGTGCTTGACTCCGAAATTGTTCCGGTAATAAATAAAGCTGTCGTAAAAGATTATTTTGCACAGCTGAAAGAGATAGCCGGTGAACTGAATATCAACGCTGATGATCAGCTACTTGCAACAATCATGAGACTTCCTGACGCTCTGAAAACGGAAAAACCGGAGCTTGAGGAAAAGGAATGGCTGGCAATAAAAGAAAAGATCCGTGAATCAACCGAACATCTTGATAATTACAGGATTGAAGAAGGAAAATCACTGGAGGCAGACCTTATAAGATGCATTGACAAGATCCTGAAACTGCTGCAGGAGATAGAGACTTTTGAAGGCGGCAGGATCACCAGGATAAGGGAAAGACTCAATAATTCCCTTATCGAAAATGTGGGGACAGAAAACATCGACATGAACAGGTTTGAGCAGGAAATTATTTTCTATCTCGAAAAGATGGACATCAATGAAGAGAAGGTCAGACTGAAAAAACACTGTGAGTATTTCCTGGAAAAAATAAACTCCGAACCGCCAAACGGCAAGGTACTGAGCTTCATCGCACAGGAGATCGGACGTGAGATAAACACCATCGGCTCAAAAGCCAATGACGCATCGATACAGAAGATGGTTGTCATGATGAAGGACGAGCTGGAAAAGATCAAGGAACAGACTCTGAATATTTTGTAACCAGAATAAGATATGAAAGGCAAACTGGTAATAATATCCGCCCCTTCAGGTGCTGGGAAATCAACAATAATAAGATATCTTCTCGACCACGGAACAAACCTTGAGTTTTCTATATCAGCCACCACCAGGAAGCCCAGGGGAAAGGAAAAAAACGGAAGAGAGTACTATTTTCTTTCTGTAGAAGAGTTCAGAAATCGAGTGTCAAATGAAGACTTTGTTGAATGGGAGGAGGTATATAAGGATCAGCTTTATGGCACTCTTAAGAGCGAGCTGAACAGGATATGGGCAAATGGGAATCATGTTCTTTTCGATGTTGATGTCAAAGGCGGGATAAACCTTAAGAATATTTTCAAACACGACGCTATTTCCATTTTCATCATGGCTCCATCAATTAAGGAGCTTAAAAGAAGACTTCTCACCAGGGGAACTGATACTGCTTCAAAAATAAAAATGAGGGTTGCAAAAGCAGAAAAAGAGATGAAGCTTGCTGATCAGTTTGATAACATCGTAATAAACAACCGATTGGAACAAGCTGAAAATGATGTATATAGAATAGTTGAAAGTTTTATCAGAAGTTAAATGTCAAAAATTGGTTTATTCTTCGGTTCATTTAATCCTATTCATATCGGGCACGTTGCCATTGCCGGATACATGCTTGAATTCACGGAACTCGAAGAGATCTGGTTTATTGTCAGTCCTCACAATCCTTTAAAAAAGAAAGAGACCCTGCTCGATAATTATCAGCGCCTCCACATGGCAAACCTGGCTATCGGCAATAATGACAGGATAAGAGCCTCAGATATTGAATTCAAACTGCCTGTTCCATCCTATACTATTGATACACTTGCATATCTCGAAGAGAAATACCCCAAACACCAGTTTTCCCTGGTCATGGGTGAAGATAACCTGTATACACTCCATAAATGGAAAAATGCCCTTGAGCTCATAAGAAAATGTCCGATATGGGTTTATCCGAGGCCTGATGCCAGAAAACCCTCAAATCCTCTGCTGGAACAGATTCTTTCTGCGGCGGATATCCGGATTGTGAAGGCACCTCTTATGGATATATCAGGTACATTTATCCGTAACAATGTCAGAAGGGGCAGGAATATGTCGTATTTCCTGCCTGCCCCGGTATGGAGGTACATTGAGGAGATGCACTTCTATGAGTGACCCCCGTCTCGCTGAAGCGGGACAGGGGGAAAGGGGGGTCAGGTGGTTCAGACTTTTTTAATTATCCCGAGTCCCTTCTGAAGCGCCTGCTCATTTATCGGGATCAGGTTATGATATCGTTCCGGGAGAGATTTTTTCAGTCCTTTTATAACATTCTCCATCTTGATGAGAGGTTTCACCTTGAGAAATCCTCCCAGAACTATCATATTGAAGATCTTCGGGTTTCCCATCTTTCCTGCCTCTTCTGCCGCATCAACACGGTAAATGGTGATATCCTTCC
Organism: uncultured Rikenellaceae bacterium; assembly: GCA_964396955.1. Taxonomy (GTDB): domain Bacteria; phylum Bacteroidota; class Bacteroidia; order Bacteroidales; family VadinHA17; genus LD21. The sequence goes on from CAYNGW010000012.1 coordinate 16,347, forward strand.
TTTCAGGATGCCTTGTTATTCCATTGCTGTCATAAATAAGAACGCCTCCCGGCTTGACGGAGTTTTCAAATTTATCCAGTGACTGCTGGTTAAGTATAATTGCAGTATCAAAATGTCTGACAATCGGTGAGCTTATTCTTTCACTGCTTAAGATCACGATGACATTGGCCGTGCCTCCCCGCATTTCCGGTCCGTATGACGGCATCCAGCTGACTTCCATATCCTGCATAACGCCGGAATATGCCATTATTTTACCCATCGACAGGACACCCTGTCCCCCGAATCCGGCTATAATTATTTCTTCAGTCATAATTTTCAGAATTTCATGGTTAAACTAAGCAGGTTGTTCTTCAGGAGTCTTAAGGTCACCGAGCGGATAATACTTGAGCATATTTTCCTCCATCCATTTATTTGCCTGCGTTGGAGTCATTTTCCAGTTTGAAGGGCAGTTGGAAACAATTTCCACAAAGCATGTACCCTTATCCAGCTTCTGGTACCGGACAGCTTTTTTAATAGCCTTCTTTGTTTTCTTCACGTTGGCCGGAGTATGAACACTTTGCCTTGTTACATAATATGTACCCGGGAGAGTAGCAACTATGTCGGTCATTTTCAGCGGATTACCCATTTGCTTTACGTCCCTTCCGTACGGGGAGGTTGATGACTTCATCCCCGGAAGGGTGGTTGGAGCCATCTGACCGCCTGTCATTCCGTAAATCCCGTTGTTAATGAATATGATAAGGATGTTTTCGCCCCTGTTGCACGAGTGAATGGTCTCTGCGGTACCTATTGCCGCAAGGTCCCCGTCACCCTGGTAGGTAAAAACAAACTTCTCCGGGAGCAGTCTTTTTATTCCTGTTGCAACTGCCGGAGCCCTGCCATGAGCAGCCTCCTGCCAGTCAATATCGATAAAGTTGTATAAAAGCACTGAACAGCCGACAGGGCATACGCCTATGGTCTCGGACTGAAGTCCCTCCTCCTCTATTATTTCAGCAAGAATACGATGTGCCGTGCCATGACCACAACCCGGACAATATGAAAGTATATTGTCGGTCATGAGCTTTGTCCTTTTGTAAACCAGGTTCTCAGGTTTTATGATCTCTTTGATTCCGGTAGCTTCAGCCATATCTTAACCTCCTATAATTTTTAATTTCAGATTTTCCACAACCTCGTCGGGTGATGTTACAATACCGCCCATTCTTCCATAATGATAAACAGGCACTTTCCCGTTTACGGAAAGGAGCACATCCTCCACCATCTGTCCGGCACTCATTTCAACTGACAGCATCAGTCTTACGTTGTCAGCCAGTTCCCTTAACCGTTTTGAAGGGAACGGGAAAAGTGTTACGGGTCTTAACAGTCCTGCTTTAATTCCCCGGGCACGCGCCAGCTGAACCGATTTCTGACAGACACGTGCACTGGTGCCATATGCAACAAGAAGATATTCAGCATCTTCACACTGAAACTCCTCATAACGTACTTCCTTTTCACTGATCTCATTGTACTTGTCAACCAGTTTCCGGTTGAATACTTCCTGGGCATTCGGGTCAAGGTCGAGCGACGTAATAATATTTCGTTCCCTGGTCGGAGGTTTCCCTGTTGTCGCCCATTCCGGGACTGTCTTCGATCTTTCCTTCTGAGGGCTCAGCCACACTTTTTCCATCATCTGGCCTATGGCGCCGTCTGACAGTATCATTGCCGGATTACGGTATTTGAATGCCAGCTCAAAGCCAAGATCAACAAAGTCAGCCATTTCCTGTACTGAAGCCGGAGCCAGGACTATGAGGTGGTAATCTCCGTGGCCGCCGCCTTTAACTGCCTGGAAATAATCTGACTGTGCAGGCTGAATTGTTCCCAGTCCGGGTCCGCCCCTTACAACATTTACAATAAGGCAGGGCAGTTCAGCCCCGGCTATATAAGAAATTCCCTCCTGCTTCAGGCTTATTCCCGGAGATGAGGATGATGTCATCACCCTCTTTCCGCAGGCTGCGCCTCCGTAAACCATATTTATTGCTGCAACTTCGCTTTCGGCCTGCAGGACAACCATCCCGGTGGTTTTAACAGGATTTGCCGCCATAAGATACTCCAGTATCTCACTCTGCGGAGTGATCGGATAGCCGAAATATCCATCAGCCCCTGCACGGATTGCCGCTTCTGCAATCGCCTCATTGCCTTTCATCAGTCTCAATTCTTTTTCCATTACCAAGCTATATTTTTGTTTTATAAACAGTTATCACTCCATCCGGACAAACCATGGCACAATTGGCACAACCAATGCACAGATCGGGATTTGCCGGATAGGCATAGAAATAACCTTTATGGTTGACCTCCTTTGCCATGGCAATTGTTCCCGTCGGACATGATACCATACATATCTCGCAACCCTTGCATCTGTCAATGTTAACTACGATACTTCCTCTGATCTTTGCCATATTATTTATTATTTATTATTTGTTTTATGTTGCAGGATGATCTTTAAAAAACTTTTTCAGACGGATCTCCAGGTCGCCGAACTGCTTCCTGGGAACCATTGATACACAGGCTCTTAAACCTTCGTTGTGGTCGCTTCCCGTTATATCGAGTGATATGGCGCTGATCCCATAATGGAGAAGCCTTCCGAGCAATTCCCTGCCCGTCATTCCCGGGTAGGATATGGTAAAATAAAATCCATCGGCCAGAGGTTCATCAATATCCCTGTCATAAACGATTTTGAAGCCGTAAGCTGTAAACATTTTTTTCATTATTGCGGCCTTCTCACCATACTCTTTCACATCATCCCGGTACCGGTATTTTCCGTCATTCACCGCTTTGAGCAGAGCAGCCATTCCGAACTGTGCCGAATGAGCAGCACCCGCTGATAAGCCATATAATGCACCAAAGATAACCGAATGTCCGAATTTATCTGATGAATAATATCTCGTGAGGTCAGGATACGAACGGTTGAAAAGATGGTCGGATATTGCCATCATTCCTATGCGCTGACCGGCATAGCTGAATATCTTTGAGCTGGATATAAGCAAAATATAATCATCAGTATAATGCCCGATTGTCGGCTGGTACGGGGGTTTCCCCGGAACGGAATAATCCTTTCTGAAATCCATTCCGAAATAAGCCAGATCCTCAATGGCGATAACATCATATTTGCGGCAAACCTCCCCGATAACTGACAGTTCTTCCTCATTAAGGCATATCCAGGCAGGATTATTCGGATTTGAATAAAGCAGGGATGAAATTTTTCCTGTCTTCATATATGATTCAAGCTTTGCCCTTAGCTTTTTACCCCTGTAATTGTATACATCAAATGAATGATAATCATGGCCGAGCATTTTCACCTGTTGCTTCTGGACCGGGAAACCCGGGTCGATAAACAGGGTTCCCTCCTTGGTCCTGTCGTTCCTGTTGGCAACAAGGAAACTGACCATCCCTCCCATCACTGATCCCACGGTTGGTATACAGCCTTCCGGCTTTATATCAAGGCTCAGGAACAGTTTGATGAACCTTGAAGTCTCTTTCTTAAGAGATGGTATCCCCGAGATATCAGGGTAAACTGCTGCCGCTCCGTTTTTAAGGGCATCTATTTCAGCCTCGACACCAAATGATGGTGCGGGCAGCCCCGGAACTCCCATTTCCATCCTGATAAACTTCATTCCCGTGGCTTTCTCAATCAGGTTCACCAGGTGCACTATCTCACGGATAGAAGCGGATCCCGGTGCAGGGATCCCGTTCTTGCTTATCAGATCATTTATTAATTCAGCAGATATTGGTATGTTATTCATAAAGCACTTTAATTCAAAATTCTGGTTCTTGATTAAGTGTATTGATTACACTTGATTTTAGCTTCTTGCAATTATTTTTCGATCCTGATCCTTGCATCCACGACAGTTATTGCTTCCATGCTTCCTATCAGCGGATTAAGATCCATCTCCTTGATCTCGGTAGCGAATCTTAACAAGCTTGACAGCCTTACAATTATGTCGGCAAACTTCTGTTCATTGATTCCGGTTTTTCCGCGTGTACCCTTGATTATCCTGTAGCTTCTGAGGCTTTGTATCATTGAATTGGCTTCATTGAATGTAAGAGGTGCAAGTCCTGATGATACATCACCAAGAACTTCAACGAAAATGCCCCCGAGGCCGCAAAGTATTATATGTCCGAACTTTGGTTCATATTTGGCGCCAATAAAAAGCTCGGTACCTGTGATCATCTGCTGTATCAGTACTGCCTTAACGCTTTTTATCTTCATCATCCTGTTGAATTCAGCCTTAAGATGAGTACCAGATTTTATATTCAGTGTCACTCCGCCGACATCCGATTTATGAACAGGGCCCACAACCTTCAGGGCAAGCGGATATCCTATCTTGTCTGACAGCGATGCAAGCTCCCGTCTGTTCCTGACCACTGCCTCCCTGACGAGAGGGATATGAGCGGCACCAAGAAGCTGCTGAATAATATCAGGTTCAAGATAGCCGTTAGGTGCATCATCAATAATCTTACGTATAAGAGGTACATCAATGTCCTCGAGGAAGATCTTTTCTTCTGCCGGATGCGGCGTGTTTGAGATTTTTATCAAAGCCCGTCCGAGGACCACCTCATCAGGGAAATTCACATGTCCTTTATCAAGAAAATATGCAAGTTCGGTTTGAGAGCTGGCA
>CAYNGW010000013.1:0-11522 GCA_964396955.1 uncultured Rikenellaceae bacterium
CCTTCTGTCAGTATCAGGAGGCGGAGGCGTAAGCTCAAAGATCAACGGCGTCAGTGATGAACAGAAAAAGGAACTGCTGATAAATGAGATTGTTGCATTTAGTGATCATCCTGCCTTGCTTGCATGGTACATTGCCGATGAACCGACAGGAACCGGAACACCTCCCGAAATCCTTGAAAAAACCTATAAAACAATTAAGGAATATGATCCATGGCATCCTGTGACAATTGTCTTCATGGTTCCTTTCCTTTCAGCTAAACAATATTCCGGTTCCCTGGATATTGTGATGGCCGATCCATATCCGGTACCTGATATCCCGGTAACACTCACCGGTAATGCTGCAGGCCAGCTCTCTGCAGAATTTGCCAGTAAAAAGCCGGTCTGGATAGTACCACAGGCCTTCGGCGGCGGAGAATGGTGGGGACGCGAGCCATCACTCCAGGAGATACGATCAATGACTTACCAGTCAATAATAAAGGGAGCAAGGGGGATCCAATACTTTATCAGGCAGGGGCTCAATTTTTTCCCCAAATCAACAGCCGCATGGGGTGAATGCGGAAGAATGGCTGTTGAAATAGCAGAACTGACACCATGGCTCCTGTCGGACGAGGAAGCAATCCCTGTAAGATCAGGTTCACAGAACATTATTGTGACTTCTGCAGTTCACGACGGACAGCTGCTGATAATGGCAGTGAATAAAACAAATGTCCCGCAAAGGGCTGAATATTCAATATCAGGAGGCATTTCGGGCAAAGCAAAGGTCTATTTCGAAAACCGTTCTGTTAATGTCAGTGCCGGATATTTTTCAGACATGATCTCTTCATTAGGTTCTCAGACATATTTAATTGACCTGAAACCTCACGAAGACTCTTTAAAACCTTATCCGGGCAACCTTATCAAAGATCCGGGATTTGAAGACACCTCAAGCCCGGGAGTACCTGCATCATGCTATGCACGGAACGGAGGTGACAGAGGAGCAACATATTTTCTCGATTCACGGGAGCATATCGAAGGCAACCATTCTGTAAGGCTTTTCACGCCACAGGATAATTACGGTGTCAGGCTTCGGTTCTTCCCGGTATCTGTCATGAATGGTAAAAAATATCTCATTTCAATATGGGCAAAGGCTGATCCGGAGCAGGGACTTACCCGGAATGAAAAAAGCAAGCCGATGGAATTTGAAATTGACCTTGGAGAATCAGGCAGCACAAAATTTACACTCGACAGCGAGTGGAGGCAATTTGTAACAATTGTTACAATTCCGTATTACAGCGATCAGCCTTCCAGAACGAATGTCATTTTGAATATGTCATCAGCCGGAGTTGCCTGGTTCGATCTGCTGCAGGTTATTGAGTGTTATGATATTAAACAAAGTATAAATCCCGAACTAAACTGGATTGATTTAATTAATAATTCTTATTAACTCATGAGAAAAACACTGGCCTTTATCATCTCCCTTCTGTTTATACTTTTATCCGGGTGCACCCAAAAAAAGAAAAACATAAATTATAAAGGGAATCCAGATCCTTTGAAGCAGAATGCATATGTTAAATTACCATTAGGTGATGTCAAGCCTGAAGGTTGGTTGAAAGAACAACTTGAAGCCCAGGCTGCAGGGCTGACAGGAAATGTTGACGATTTCTGGCCAGACCTTGTCAACTCATCCTGGTGCGGAGGCGACGGTGAAGCTTGGGAAAGAGGTCCCTACTTTCTTGATGGTCTTGTCCCTCTTGCTTATCTTCTTGATGATAAGCTCCTTAAAGAAAAAGTAAAAATATGGATTGAACCTATCCTCTCAACAAGCAGTGATACAGGCTGGTACGGCCCTGCAAAAAACAAAGACCGCTGGCCGCTGGCAATTGCCAACAAAGTCCTGATGCAGTATTATGAAGCCACTTCCGATGCCCGGGCTCTTGAAGTTTTAAAGAAATACTTCCGCTATCTCCATGATACTCCTCCCGACTGGCCCGATGGAGACTGGCGCGGCGTAAGGGCAATGGAAAATGCAGTTGCTGGCTACTGGCTGTATCGTCAGACAGGAGAACAATGGATACTCGAAACAATTGAATCGATACATAAAAACTCCTTCGACTGGACCTCCTATTATGAGAAATTCCCCTGGGACTCAGCAGCGCTTGCTGAGAATATAATACCGACGGCCACATTGACAGGGCTTACTGCCCATGGTGTGAATAATGGAATGGCAATTAAATACCCGGGATTATGGTACCAGCAATCGGGAGATGAGAGATTTAAAAATGCTATTTATGAAGGGATCAGAAAGTACGACCTGAATCATGGTCAGTCCGCCGGCAGGTTCTCCTGCGATGAACATCTTTCAGGAAAGAGTCCCGATCGGGGAACTGAACTTTGCAATGTTGTCGAATACATGTTTTCTCTCGAAGAGCTGTATGAAATTTTAGGAGACAACAGCCTTGCTGACAGACTTGAGTTGCTTACATTCAATGCCCTGCCCGGTACAACTACAGCAGATATGTGGGCACATCAATACGACCAGCAATCAAATCAGGTTCTTGTTACAGCCCAGGAAAGATCATGGTCATCTAACGGAAATTATTCCAATATATATGGTCTGATGCCAAACTTTGCATGCTGTCTGGCAAATATGCACCAGGGATGGCCGAAGTTCACAGAGAGCCTATGGATGGCCACAAACGACAATGGGCTCATTGCTGTGACATATAGTCCATCAATAGTAAAGGCAAAAGTCAGCAAGGGGAAGGAAATAACGATCATCGAAGAAACTGATTATCCCTTTAAAGGGGACATAAAACTCAGGATAAGTACCGGCGGTACTGTCAGGTTCCCGCTTTACCTCAGAGTACCGGGATGGGCAGATAGTGTTACAATAAACTTCAAAGGCAAAACAGTGACAGGAATATCAGGCTTAACAGTTAAGCTGACCGGGAAATGGAATGATGGTGACATGGTCACCATGAAGATGCCAATGAAAATAAGGACTGAAAAAAGGTACAATAACTCTACATCTCTTCTTCGCGGTCCCTTGTATTTTTCATTAAGAATTGAAAAAGAGTATAAAAGCGTTAAGATCAATTATGACAATTTCAGTTACAAAGGGAGTGTCGATTGGGAAATATATCCGGAGAGTCCATGGAATTACGGTTTGATGATTGACAGGACTAATCCGGGAAGAGGCATAGATGTTGTTGAAAATCAGATAAGTATGTATCCGTTTGCTGATAAGGGAGACATGATCTGGTCTCCTGATTCAGGAAAATATGTTGCATGGGATAAAGAGGCTGCCGTTGTAATAACTGCGAGAGGAATGAAGATCCCCGGATGGGGCATGCGGAATAATTCTGCAGATATCCCTCCGCTGAGTCCTGTAAAGCCTGAAGGAAGCACTGAGATAATTCAACTTGTTCCGTATGGAAGTGCCAGGCTCAGGATCACCGAATTCCCGGTGATTGATGTTACTCAGATGGAAGATGTTATAAGATAAAAGAGTTCATTCATATTAAAGCTCATTTGTTCTTTCTTTAAGCCAGAGTTTCTCTTCATCCGTCAGATGCGGGCTTAGTTTATCATACACCTCTGAATGGTATGAATTCAGCCAGTCAATCTCTTTCTGCTCCAGTAATGATTTGTCAATCAATGATTTATCAATATAGCACAAAGAGACTGTATCAAATCGCAGGAACTGCCCGAAATCAGTTTCCTCATCCTCATAACATATAATCAGGTTCTCTGTTCTGATTCCATACCCGCCTTCCCGGTATATTGCCGGTTCATTGGAAATAAGCATCCCGGGTTCGATGACTGTCTTATTATCGGCAGGGCTTATATTCTGGGGACCCTCATGTACATTCAGGCAGTAACCAACTCCATGTCCCGTTCCGTGCCCGTAATTCAATCCCTGCTCCCATAATGGCTTCCTTGCCAGCAGATCCAGCTGATATCCCCGTGTCCCCATAGGGAATTTAGCCATTGCCAGATTGATATGTCCTTTGAGAACCAGGGTAAAATCCTTTTTTTGCTGCAGAGTCGCAATCCCTACAGAAATTGTCCGTGTGATGTCGGTTGTACCGCCTTTATATTGTCCGCCGGAATCGATAAGAAGAATGCCATTCTCCCCTATTTCAGAGTCAGTGTCAGGTTTTGCAATGTAATGAGGTAATGCCGCGTGCTCATTATAAGCTATGATGGTGGCAAATGATGGTCCTGAAAATTCATCCTGCTGTGACCTGATTTTTAAAAGTTTTCCTGCAAGATAAACCTCAGTCATAGGCACCTGTCCCAGGCTGCTTTCAATCCAGTATAAGAATTTTGTCAAAGCAACACCATCCTTCACCATTACCTTTCCGATATTCTCAATCTCGGTTTTATTTTTTATCGCTTTCATCCGGCCGGGAATACTGATATCTTCAAGGATCCTCAGGCACCTGGGAATCGAAAAATAAAGCGCTGCAGATGTTGTTCCGGGAGTAATCAGAATTGCGTAACCTTCCGGAAAAGCTGAAAAAATTCCATTGCACTCTTCATATGGCAGGATGACAATGCTCAGCCTGTCGAATACCGACGCCAGCTCCGGTGGAATTTTATTTTCCCCGACAAACAACATTATCTGTTCCTCGCCTATTACTGCAAAGGAAGTTACTAAAGGAGAGAACTTCACATCGCTGCCCCTTATATTCAACAACCACATTATATCATCATTAGAGGTAAGAAGATGATAATTCACCTTCATCTTCCTCATCTGTTCCCGAACCTCGGATATCTTTCGTGATCTGTCCTTACCGCAAAACTTAACCGGATGATCGTAAGCGACTGAATCTGGTAATGAAGGACGGTCAGCCCATATATCACATATCAGGTCACAATTATAATCAATTGTCACTCTGTTATTAGCAAGCCTGGTTTCCAGTTTCCTGAATGACCTGATGGAAAATATCCTGCCATCGAGACCTATCCTGCTGCCCTCCCTAATATTTTCTGCAAGCCAGTCAAAATAATCCGTACCCGGGCCAAGCCCGGATTTCATAAGCTTAAAACCGGAGCCTTCGAGTTGTTTTACAGCCTGTATGAAATACCTTGAATCGGTCCAGAGACCTGCAAATGAGTTGGTTACAACCACAATGGCTGCTGATCCGTCAAATCCTGTGAGCCATGGGACTATCTGCCAGTGATCAGGTATGTCTTCCCCGAGATGGGGATCAGATGAAGGGACAATATAAGCATCAAGGTCTTTCTGCTTTAATGCAGATCTTAGCAGGGCAAGGTTATCTGAATGAGGATTCATGTTCTTATTCGCTGGCGCGGATTTGAATTCGTGCCTTCTTACCGGCACCGATTATAAATCGGCGCCATCAATTCTAATTATCACAGGTTTTTTACTTCATTTACAAGATTCTGAAGTGTGGTTTTTGCATCACCGAACAGCATTCTTGTCTTATTGTTAAAGAAAAGCATGTTTTCTATTGCCGCATATCCTTTCCCCATTCCGCGTTTCATCACAATTATGTTTTTTGCATTGCGGGCTTTCACGATTGGCATTCCATAGATCGGGCTTGACGGATCATCTTCTGCGGCAGGATTTACCACATCATTGGCACCGATGACGACAAGTACATCAGTATTCGGCAGGTCGGGATTTATCTCATCGCTTTCAATAAGCTGCTCATAAGGCACATCAGCTTCTGCAAGCAATACATTCATATGTCCGGGCATGCGTCCTGCAACCGGGTGAATCGCATATTTCACCTCTACTCCCTTTTCCTCAAGAAGCTTGTCAAGCTCATGGCAGATATGCTGGGCCTGAGCAACTGCCAGGCCATAACCCGGAACAATGACAACTTTCTTCGAGTAGCTGAGAAGCACTGCTGCATCGGATAAGGTTATCTCCTTAACAGTACCTCCTCCGGCCGAAACAGTCTGTCCTCCCCCGCCGAAAACTCCGACAATAACATTCAGCAATGACCGGTTCATGGCCCTGCACATCAATACTGTCAGTATTGTCCCTGCAGAACCAACAAGTATCCCGCCTGTCAGCATAGCCTGGTTATTGTAAAGGAAGCCTCCCATTGCTGTGGCCACACCCGTGAAAGAGTTAAGGAGAGAAATTACTACAGGCATGTCGGCTCCGCCGATAGGCATTACGAAAAGGACACCGTAGACCACGGCAACAGCAAACATAATATATATGTATGGTGTAAGTTCAGAACTTGCCTGGACATCACGTGTCATGATAAAAACGATGAATCCTATCAGAACGGCTAAAATAGTGAGATTCACATACTTCATCGCCTTGACCCTGAGATCACCTATCCACCCGTCGAGTTTTCCATATGCAATCATACTGCCTGCCCAGGATATTGTTCCGATCATCAGTCCCAGGAGGATGGCCAGGACATGACCATTAGCCATGCCGCTTTTGGCAATCAGCTCCGGACTCACATGAGGAAATTCCATCATGGAAATGAGCGCTGCGGCAGCGCCTCCCATCCCATTGAAAAACGAAACCAGCTGGGGCATGGCAGTCATCCTGACTTTTTTGGCTATTACCCACCCTATTATTGTTCCGATGACTATTGCACCAAGTATCCACGGGATGTTTCCTATCGGCTCTCCATCCTTACGGTGAAAGAGAATTGTTGCAACAATCGCGAATCCCATTCCGAAAGCAGCCAGGATATTTCCCCTCCGGGCTGTAAGGGGATGGCTCAGCATCTTAAGCCCGATAACAAAAAGAACAGAAGCTACAATATAAGTTATCTCAAGAATTGAGATACCGTAGGGAAATTGGGATATATCGCTCATTCAACTGATCTATAACGTTTAACCGGAAAAACTACTTCTTCTTTTTGAACATTTCCAGCATCCTGTCAGTAACGACGAAACCGCCGATAACATTCAGCGTGCCAAGGACAACGGCAAGGAAGCCAAGGATCATTGATCCTATTGTATCTGCATGTCCCATGACAATTATCGCTCCTATGATCACCACCCCGTGGATGGCATTGGCACCTGACATTAACGGAGTATGAAGTATTGTCGGAACGTGGCTTATAACCTCAATTCCCAGAAAAATTGAAAGGATTACAATAAATATAGCCTCCCTGTGCTGTAAAAAAAAGTCCAGTATATTCTCCATTACCAGCTTATTTAATGTTTAGCATCTGTTTTACTCTCTGGCTGACGTACTGCCCGTTATGAACTGCAGTAGTTCCGCTGATTATTTCATCCTGCATATTCAGGGCGAGGTTGCCTTCTTTATCAATCATTATCTTCAGAAGGTTAATAATATTGCTGCCGAACATCTTGCTTGCATCTGTCGGCATATCTGATGGATAGTCGGATTTCCCAATAATTGTGACACCGTTTACAATAACCGTTTTCCCGTTCTCCGTAAGTTCACAGTTGCCTCCAGTCGAGGCTGCAAGGTCTACGATTATTGAGCCTGGTTTCATGGTTTTCACTGTCTCTTTAAGAAGAAGAAGAGGGGCTTTTTTCCCCGGTATCTGGGCTGTGGCTATCACCACATCAGCTGTTTTTGCCCTTTGCTGGATCAGATCCTGCTGTTTCCTTTTAAACTCTTCAGTCTGTTCTACAGCATAACCTCCGGCAGCAGCATCCTCCTTCGCTCCTTCAACCTCAATGAATTTGCCGCCAAGGCTTTTCACTTCGTTTTTCACCACTGACCGCACATCAAATACCTCGACAACAGCTCCCAGTTTTCTTGCTATCGCTATAGCCTGAAGTCCTGCAACACCCGCACCCAGTATCAGAACGCGGGATGGCTTAATGGTTCCCGCAGCCGACATGAACATAGGGAAAAACCTGGGCGACAGGGATGCTGCATGAAGCACTGCCTTATAGCCTGAAACGGTAGCCATGGATGAAAGAATATCCATCGACTGTGCTCTTGTCGTCCTGGGGACAAGATCAAATGCCAGCACTGTAAGTCCCTGTTTACGTGCTTTTTCCAGCCATCCGACATTTTCTGAAGGATTAATGACCGAACAGAGAACCTGTCCTTCCCTGCAGTATCCAAGGTCGGTTTCAGTAATATGATCAACAGAAATTATTACTGATGCTTTGGTAAAAACATCTTTTCTGGAGGAGATGGCAGCACCGGATGATTGGTACTCCTCATCAGAGGCGAAAGCTTTTTCTCCTGCATTATTCTCCACAATAACATCAACACCCAGTTTCTTAAGACCGGCTGCTTCACCGGGAAGCATTGCCACCCTTTTTTCAGCTCCGGATTCCTTTAGAATTCCAACAACCATAAAGAAAAGGTTTAAGACTATTATTTACCGAAGAAACTCTCGAGCCAGAAGTTATTTGCTTCATTCCTGGAATGAATAGCTTTAGCGCCACCCCATCCATGCCGGCCGTTCGGGTAAATCATAAACCGGAAAGTTTTTCCCTCATCCTGCAATTTTGAAATAAGATATATGGTGTTCTGCATATGTACATTATCATCCATATCTCCGTGGGTCATATACAATTTCCCTTTGTAATTTTTTGCCCATGTAAGAGCAGAACCGTCCTTGTAACCTTCAGGATTATCCTGCGGAGTATCCATAAAGCGTTCGGTATAGATATTATCATAAAGCCTGTAGTCTGTAACAGATGATCCGGCGAAACCGTGAGTCCAGTAATCAGCGCCTTTTGTAAGTGCGAGACATGTCATATATCCGCCGTATGAGCTGCCTGTGATCCCTATCCTCGCTCCATCAATAAAAGGTTTTTCAAGGAGCCATTTAACTGCGTCAGCATAATCAAGGATCTCCCATTTCCCGAGACAGCGATGCAGGTAATCGAGTCCTTTTTTACCGAACTGTCCCGAACCGCGGTGGTCGACAGTAAAGGTAATTATCCCGTTCTGTGAATACCACGACAGGTTGTTTCCCTGCCACCTGTTGTAAACATTCCTGGCATCAGGTCCGCCATAGATAGTAAATACAACCGGGTATTTTTGTGCCGGGTCAAAATTAAGCGGGTAGGTAATAATCGCAGGCATGTTAAATAATCCGTCAGAAGTCATGATCCTTACAAATTCTGCTTTTGCATGTTTGGCCGGATCATAATCCGGATGGTCAAACTTGTAGATCTCTTTCAACAGCTTCCCTTTTTTATCATAAGCGATTATTGAGCCCGGACTCGATATGCTGCTCCACGTATCCAGAAAATAACTTCCTTTTGGTGAGATACTTACACTGTGGCTCCCGGTTCCCCTGGTGATCTGAAGGAGGTTTTTACCGTCAAGACCGACTCTATAGGCATGATTGTCAGTAGATTCAGGTCCTGTTGCGGCAAAGTACACGGTTTTAAGATCTTCATCCACCCGGCTGATGGAGTTCACCCTGAAGTCAAAATATGTAAGCTGTGCAACCAGACTGCCGTCCCAACCGTAATAATAAAGATTCTCCCAGTCGTTTTTATAACTCCTGATAATAAATCCTGTTCCATTGTTCATTACATAGATATCTTCACGGAACTCCACCCACGTTTTACGTGATTCGTCATATATCTGTTCGTAATCACCTGTAACCGGGTCTGCGAGAATAATCTGAAGATTGTTCTGATCGCGGTTTACCACCTGGATTGCCAGCTTCTTGCTGTCAGTCGTCCAGAAAGGCCAGGCAATATACTGATCAACTGAGTAGTCGGTTTTTACCCAGACCGTTTTGGCTGTGGCTATATCTGCTATTCCCATTTTCACTTTTGGATTCGGGTCACCGGATTTGGGATAGGGCACCTGTTCGAGAAGCCCGTGGATCCCGTCAGCTTCGTCAAGCCTGTTCAGGGTAAACAGAGGTACATCGCTTTCATCAGTTCTGAGATATGCTATCCTGAAGCCGTCAGGCGACCACCAGAATGCTGCATACCGGCTTGGCCTGCCAAGTATCTCTTCCATATATACCCATGAAGAATAACCGTTATAGATCCTTTCCGAAGCATCTGAGGTAAGTCTTATCTCCTTATTATTCACAAGATCATAAACATACAGATCTTTTCCCTTCGTATAAGCGATTTTTGAGCCTTCGGGAGAAAAACGGACATTTACCTCAGGGGAATCGTCACCTGTGATCTTCCGAAGCTCCTTGTCACCTTTTTTAAAATATAAAAGGTCGTTTTCCTTTATCAGGACAACACTGTTCTTATCAGGACTGATCACATCATTTACGTCCATAATTGTACCAGCCGGCAGTAATTCAGCAAAGACTTCCCGGTCGGTTTTTGAAGGGGGTGCTTCTGTACCCTTTCCGGTTTTAATGCTTACGCTTTGAATTACCGGATTCCTGCTGTCATCAAAAGTCCTGATCAGGTAATGGGTGTCATCGGTCCAACCGAGGATTGCCACCTGGTTTGGATTCCCCATGAGCATCTGCGCAAATGCCTGATTTCCTGTAATAAGCAACGGAAGCAAAAAGGAAAAAAGGATCTTATAAAATCTGATCTTGTTCATGAAATTGTATTTTAAAATGTTATTGTTAATCATTTGAACCGCTAAAATAAGAATAATGAACGGGTGTTTTACAAGCATAAAGCAGATTTTTGAACATATTGGAATTTTCCATTAAATTTAGTATCCCCTGATTAATATCGACCTGATGAAAAAAATCTTCTTTTTGTTAATCATAATTTTATTTTCTGCCTCATGTACAAGCAGAAAGAATGAATTCAGGAATGCCATAAAGAGTATAAGCATCCGTGATCTTGATAACTATGTTGCCGAACTGGGAAGCGACAAATTCATGGGAAGAAAACCTTTTACAGAAGGTAAATCAATAACGGTAAACTATCTTGCTGATCGGTTGAAGCTCATCGGTTCTGAACATTTGATTAACTTTCCTTGATTTAAAATTCAGAAAGCTGAATATATGATTACTCGTAAAATTATTACAGGCATCATTGTTACCGGAATTCTAACCTTTTACGGAATCACGGGATATTCGCAAAACACTGACTGCAAAGTCAATATGTCTTCTATTTCAGGTACTTATTTCGGTGTATGCAGGAAAGGGCTGGCTCATGGCAAAGGCACTTCAACAGGAGTTGATAAATATACCGGACACTTCAGGAAAGGATTGCCTCATGGGACAGGAACATATACATGGGCAGATGGATCCTCCTATGAAGGTCAATGGAAAAAAGGGATAAGAGAAGGTGAAGGGAAGATGAATACCAACGATTCAACCTATACTGGCATATGGGAAGGAGACAAGTATATCGGTAAGGATATTATCCTTCCTTATAAGGTCACTCGTTCATTAAATGTTACCAAATCATCATTTTTCAAATCCAAAGGTGCTTATGATGCTGTCAGAATAAAGATTATGAGGGGTGGAGTAGAGAACGTCGGAATAGTATCTGTGGATATAGCAAACAGCAGCGGTGAACAATACAATGATGGCTCCAATTATGGAATTCAGCAGCCGAAATTTCCGCTTGATGTCAGGATCAGGTTTACAGCTATGAGTACCTTCGGAACGGCCCATCTTGACGTTTTCTTTGACTTTACCATCAATGAA
>CAYNGW010000013.1:11622-20988 GCA_964396955.1 uncultured Rikenellaceae bacterium
GAGTACCTTCGGAACGGCCCATCTTGACGTTTTCTTTGACTTTACCATCAATGAACCCGGCACATGGGATGTCAGAGTATCATACTGAACCTTACTTGCTGTAATGACCGGGCGACAAGACCTGCGGCAGGGAAGCTCCTGATGACGTCAGAAATATTTTAAAGGAATACGAATAAGAAAAAATAGATTTGGTTTTTTAATTACGAAACAGGGGTAGTTTAGTCCCGGTTTTCTTTTTCCTGTCGCCGTTCTTATTTTTCCTGATGCCTGCAGCCTGATGCCCGTAGCCTGTTTTATACCAGAAAAAGAACTCTTTCTGACGTTTCTTTTCTTCCGGTTTCCGGGCAACATAAACTTTTTTACCTGTATATGGGTCAAAACCAGTATAATAAATCAGAGTCGACAGCGTCATAGGTGTCGGAGTGAAATCCTGGACCTGTTCAGGTCTGATACCCAGACTTTTAACTTCATCAGTCAGATCTTTCATATCCCTGCCGGTACAGCCCGGATGAGATGAGATAAAATAAGGTACTATCTCATATTTCAGTCCTTCCCCTTCAGTTATTGCATCGAACCTCTTCTTCAGCTTCCGGAACAATTCAAAAGGCACCTTCCTCATCTGGTTCAGCACTTTCGGGCTCGTATGTTCCGGTGCTACCTTAAGCCGGCCTGAGACATGTTTCGTGACAAGCTCATTAAGATATTCGTTTTCAGCTTTCCCGGCATTTTTGTTCCATTCACTGAAAAGAAGGTCATACCTGACACCGCTGCCTATGAATGCTTTCTTTATTCCATCAATCCTGTTCACCTTCCTGTACAGATCTGTAAGCCTCTGGTGGCTGGTATCAAGGTTTGGGCAGACGGAAGGCCAAATGCATGACGGTCTTGAACACTTACGGCACATGTCCATATTCTTACCTTTCATTCCGTACATATTTGCCGACGGACCGCCAAGATCCGACAGATACCCTTTAAAATCAGGCATCTGCGATATCTTTTCAATTTCTTTCAGTATAGAATTTTCTGACCTGCTGATAATCTGTTTCCCCTGGTGAGCAGCTATTGCGCAGAAGCTGCAGCCCCCGAAACAGCCTCTGTGTATATTGACCGAGAATTTTATCATTTCAAAGGCAGGTATATGCCCTTTCTTATCGTACCTGGGATGAGGCTCATACATATAAGGCAGATCATACGAACTATCAGCCTCTTTTTCCTGCATAACAGAGAATGGAGGATTAATAATTACAAAATGATCTCCGGCCGGTTCGATTAGCCTTGAGGCTTCCATCCTGTTCGATTCTTTCTCAAAAACCACAAAGTTCTCAGCAAATAACTTCTTGTCTTTCAGGCACTTTTCGAATGAATGAAGAGTGATGTCCTTCCATATCTTATTCTTCGGCGCTGTTTCGTTTTTGCTGATGACAAATCCTGTCTGAGAAACTGTTTTGAGTGAAGAAAACGGAACTCCCTTACTTAAAAGCCTCATAATTTCACGTATCGGCTTCTCCCCCATCCCATATATCAGCATGTCAGCTCCGCTGCTTACCAGAATTGAAGGTTCAAGTTTATCTTTCCAGTAATCGTAATGAGAAAGTCTGCGCATTGAGGCTTCAATTCCACCTATTATTACCGGCACATCAGGATACAGTTCTTTCAGGATCCTTGTATATACAATAGTCGGGTAATCAGGCCTGAATCCGGCTTTCCCGCCGGGAGTATAGGCATCATCTGAACGCAGGCGCCTGGCCGCGGTATAATGGTTCACCATCGAATCCATATTGCCTGCAGTAACACCAAAAAAGTACTGGGGCCTTCCCATCTTACGGAAGTCCCTGAGATCATCTTTCCAGTTTGGCTGAGGAACTATAGCTACCCTGAATCCTTCATCCTCAATTACCCTGGTTATCACAGCGGGACCGAAAGAAGGGTGATCTACATATGCATCACCGCTGTAAATAATGACATCTGCCTCATTCCACCCGCGGATCTCAAGATCTTTTCTGCTGGCCGGCAGCCATTTGCTGACATCTTTCCTTTCTTTCAATTAATTGAAATGAATGATCTTCAAAAGTATGGAATGTTTCAGACATCTTTTCACATAAATTATCTTAAATTGTTACGGCCTGATTGTTGCAGATATGATTTTAACAAAATTCACATGGATATTAAAAAAAACATACAGCAGCATAAGCAGATTTGCTCTTTTGTATCAGAACGGAGGATAAAGCAAAGTCTTGATATACTGTCAGATATGATATCCGGCACTTTATCCGGTGACCTTCGGGACGAGTATGAAAACCTGGTCATGACATACAGGAATATGCTCACTTATACCATTGAAGGCATTAACGATCCGGAACGCAACAAGGTATATCTTAAGCTTATCCAGTCAATTCTGGAGCTGTCGGACCAGGTAAGACAGGACATATTGTCACATTTTTCAGGTTGGAATACCTACTGGATCAAGCAGCAGACAGAAAAAGAGCAGAAGCTGAGCGGCAAAACCATCGTTGAGACAGTTGATGACCTGATGTTCAAATCAGAGCTTGATGAATGGCTCAAGCTGAGCAATGAGATCAATCCCGATCCGGAATCGGAAATATCCAGGAAACACAAGCATCTCATTAAGAATATTTTCAATCATCTCTGGCTGACAGATTATTACGGGGAGGCTGAGGACAGCCTTATAAAAATATTCCTGAATTCCGGCAAATTCAGATGGTATGAATCAAGCATTTTTACTACAGCTATAACACTAAGTGCCTTAAGAACATGGCAGTCGGAGAAGCTGCTTCACCTGATGGATATATATGAATCGGGACAGGAACAGGTTATGGAAAGGGCTCTTTCAGGGCTTATTCTTAACCTTCATTATTATAACGGAAGGATAATCCTGTATCCTGAAATAACAACAAGGCTGAATAAAATGTCAAAAATGCCTGCTTTCAGTGAACGTTGCAGGATCATCGTTCTGCAAACAATAAGGTCGCGTGAGACAGAGAAGCTCAGCAGGAAGCTTCACGAGGAGATATTGCCGCAGGTAGCAAAGCTCAGACCAAGAATTGAAGAGAAGCTCGACCTGGATAATATATTGCCAAAAGATAAAAATGAGGAAAAGAATCCCGACTGGTCAACCATGTTCAGCGATTCTGAGGAGATCTTTAAAACCATGGAGGAGCTGACAAAGCTGCAGATGGAAGGAGCCGACGTTTACATGTCTGCCTTCGCCAACCTTAAGCATTTTGACTTTTTCAAGGATTTTCAGAACTGGTTTGTTCCATTCTATCCTGATCATGAAGTTCTCAATGAAATATTCAGGGATGAAGTGCTCGGACCCGGAACAAATGAACTTGCTGATGCAATGTACCAGACTCCGTTCATCTGCAATTCCGACAAGTATTCACTTATTCTAAATCTGAAGTATCTGCCTTCATCACAGAAAAGCATGATGCTTAAGGTGTTCCGCATGGAGCTTGAGGGTTTGCAACAGATGAATGACGATGATTCTGTAACCGATCCGAATAAAAAATTCAGGACAAATGTGACACAGTATCTCCAGGACATTTACAGGTTCTTCAAGCTGTCACCCTACAGAAAAGAATTTGAAGACATTTTTACTGGCAGGCTTGATATTTATAATTCCGATTTTTTCAGGCTGACTGGTAACGGATATGAAGCAGAAGCCGGACTTGCCGACTATTTTTTCAGCAGGGATTTTTATGATGATGCCCTTTCATTATTCCTGAAGCATGCAAAAGAGAGACCTGATGATGCCGAATTATATGAGAAGATCGGATACTGCTATCAGCAGATCACTGAATATGAGGAGGCTCTGAAATACTACAGGATGGCAGAGCTGATCAACAGGAAAGTATGGACAATAAAGAAAATAGGATTATGCCTGCGCCGGCTCGGAAAGAATGATGAGGCACTTGAGTATTATATCCGGGCCGGGGAAATGGAGCCTGATAATATTCATACTGCAATAATGACAGCTCACTGTTTTCTTGACATGAAGGAATACGAGCAGGCATTAAAGCATTATTTCAGGATTGAATATAATGATCCGGGTAACATTAAGATACTGAGGCCTATAGCATACTGTTATTTTGCCCTCGGCAGATTTGATGATTCTGAAAAATACTATGAACGGTTATCAGCCGGCAAGCTTAATGCTCATGATCTGATCAACATGGGACATCTGGCATTATGCCGGGGCAGGAAGAAAGAAGCCATTGATCTGTACAGGCAGAGCATTGTAAACGGAGAATTGCCTAAAGATAAATTCATGGCAATTTTTGCAGAGGACAGGAATTTACTTATCAGCCTGGGTGTAAATCCGGATGATCTTCCGATACTGCTTGATTATCTTTTATTTATTATCGGGTAGCATATTGGTATCCGGCGGTATTGAAGGCGGTGGTCCGGGATACGAACCCTGAATATCGCCGCGAAATGGTTTTCCATCAGGCGCTTCTCTATGGTCGTCAGGTCTCATCCTCCTGTTAAATGTAGAATCGCCCTGTCCCCTTCTGTTCTGTCTTATCATCTCCTGGCGACGTTCATCCATCTCCTTTAACCTGGCAAGTTGCTCCTTTGTCAATTTCGAATCGAGCTCTTTCCTTAAGGCTTTCATATTTGAATCCAGATCCTTCCTGAATTCCGACTGGAAGTCACTATTCAACCTGGCATATTTATCAAGGATCTTTTCGATTTCGGCTTTCTGCTGTTCATCAGGCTGAATAGTTTTATAGAATCCTTCCCTGAACCGTTCCTCTGAAAGATATAACCTTACAGGCTTAAGCATGTGCAACCTTACCTGAGCTGATGTCAGCCATCCCAGAATGAATCCGATTACCAGGGTCAGAATTATAAGTAAAATGAGCTTTGCTTTCATGTTTCGCAGGGGATTAATTGCCGGTTAACAGGTATACTATACTTTCATCATAACTGTCACCCAGTCCCAGGAATGAATTAAATGAAAAGGAATCCTGCACGATGAAGATGGATATCATCAATATTACGATTGCAGCCACTCCTGGTATCGCGATCCTGTAGAAAATAAAATTCAGGTTCTTTGTAAACTCCATTTCACGGTTTATTTTCACATCAGGTGCAAATAATCTGTCAGTAATCTTTTCAACGAATCCGTTTCTGAAATCGAAAGAGACACCTTCATTTTCGAGTATCCTGGATATCTCGCTGGTATCAGTTTTTTCATCCGTGGATCCGATAACAAGTTTTTTAATTTCGGAAGGTTTCATGTCAATTATAGTTTTTCCAGTTTTTCTTTCAATTGTTCCTGTGCTCTTGAGAGTCTTGAAAGGACCGTTCCAAGCGGGAGTTCAAGGATCTCAGCTGTCTCCTTCGTGGAATAACCCTGCAACAGTCTCATTGCCACAACAATCCGGAACTTTGGATCAAGACTCATCAAAGCTTTGTTTACAATTTCCTTAGCTTCCCTTTTCTCTTCATTTTCAGGATCTGCAATTTCATATTCTCTCATCTCATCACCTCCTTTATGGGAGAACATTGAAAAGAACCGCTTTCTTCTTTTTATCTCATTCAGGGTAAGGTTTACTGCTATTCTTTGAATATAAGTTGACAGTTTTGCCTCACCCCTGAAACCGGGCAGAGAGTTGTAAAGATTTATAAATACTTCCTGTCCGATATCTTCCGCATAAACTGAATCTCCAAGCATCCCTTTTACTGTGCGTGCGACCAGTTTCCGGTAACGGTTCACAATCTCTCCGAATGCAAGCTTATCGCCATTAAGCGAAGCCTTAACCAGTTCATCGTCGCCGGAAAGCTTGTACGATTCTTTCATTATTCTATTGATATAGACAATGTCCGGGAAGTTATTATTCCCAATTGTTAATTTTTATTAACATTACTCTCACCCTCTGCGATTCTCATTTTTTATCACTCCTGTGAGGATCCGTTTTGATTTATCGGATAAATCTCGTAATCCTTTGTATATCTTATCAGGAACAGTTTCTGATTTTCAAATCCGTCGTTAATGGTTTTTCTGTTAAAGTCAAATTCTGTCTGCAGCAGATCAGGATTATGAATCTCGGGATGTAAAATAAATTCTTTGCCATGTATTGCCAGTCCGCTTAAAAAATAATAAGCAATGTCATAGCCCTGCCATGCATAACTATGTTCTCCCGGCTCTGTGAGGAATTTATGCCTGAAATTGTAATTAAAATGCCGTACATCTCTTTTTGTATAATCGATCCAGTACGGTGAATAAATCATGATGTCGAGATCAAAGAAATATTTGGGATCAAGATTATCAAGACCCCGCATGGCTGGATAGCCGAATACCTTTATTTCAAATTTCTTTAACAGAGAATGAATATCCATCAATGATTCACTTATAACAGGAGCCTCTTCTGAAGCTATGATTATGACATTTGCGGATAGATCTGAAAGGGCATGTCCCAGCCTGTTTATGGAATCATTATTAAATGTCGACCTGCTGTAGAAAAGGAATTCCTTGAACCTGATCTCGTCATAAGGCAGCCTGCTGCTGAGTTCAGTAAATATCCTTTCCTTAAAGTATTTTACATTGAGATCATTTCCCGTTGTATCGGTATGAATGAAAACAAAATTATGGTTGTAATATTCGCTTATCTTTTTTGCAATCGTATTCTGGGCCACCTCAAGCGATGAAATTGCCATGAAGAGTATCGGATTATCAATCATGGCGGAATTATTCATGAGAGGAACAGGTGATACGACAGGTATGCCAAGATCTTTGGCATAGGCGGCTACCATGGCCAGGTTATGTGAGTAAACAGGTCCGATTATTATATCCATATCCGATAATTTACCTTCCATGATGAGCCTGTTCAATTCTAAAGTATCACTTTTAATATCATATAAATGCAGATTAATATCCAAACCAAGGGCACGCAGTGTATCGGCAGCCAGGAGGATCCCTTCGTACATTTCAATAAACCCGAGACTGCGGGGATATATCCATTCATCAGGCCGTCCGACTACTTTATATATTTTCTTCCCTCTGACTATTTTTGAGGAATCGATATCTGTTCTGACAGCATTTTCCTCAAGATAAAAAGGCAGCATTACCGCAACATTTAAAGAACCATCAAGGTTTTTCACCGGAGTATAACCGGATGGCCGCGGCAATAAAACCGGTTCGTCATCAACAGCTGCTGCAGAATCTGCTGCGGGTATTTCAGTTACAGCAGTTTTTTCCGCCGGAACTGGTATCCTTAAATAATCACCAACCTGAGGGAACCTGATATCCCTGTTTTCTTTTCTCAGCTCCCTGATACTCAGTCCGTATTTTTCAGCTATTGAAGAGAGCGATTCCCCTTTTACTACCTTATGGAAAATGTAATTACCCTCAGTCACTTCGAATTCCTGTCTTTCAGTCATGAACTCTCTTTTCGGGACAGCAATTTCTGAACCTACCGACAGCTTGTTTATATCAATCCCGGGATTTGAGGAAATAATTTCATTCTCAGAAACACCATATAGTCTTGAAAGAGAATATACTGTTTCACCGGGATGAAGCCTGTGATAGGTATATCTTGCCTCTTCCCTCCGGGTTTTTACAGGCTCCTCCTGTGTGGGCGGACCTTCATGGACATCCCTTACGGGTATCCTGAGAGACTGTCCTTCATTGACACCATAAACTGCCGGAGGATTTTCCCTTGTCAGTTCCTCAACTGTAATACCATAAGCCCTGGAGATTGAATAGGCAGTTTCACCCTTTTTTACCTGATGAACATAATATGCTGTACCAGAAATAATTACTTTGTCCTTTGACCGTTCAACCACAACCTGTGCACCTGTCGGCAGAGTGATTATCAGAAAAAGGATCAGGGCCGGAAGAATTTTAAAGTACTTCTTGGTATTCATCAGATTATTGTTTAAACGTCGCCAGGAATCTCCTGCAGTTCCTTTCAATCCTTTCAGGGATATCCGCAATATCTGTTTTTATAAAATGTTCGCCTGTAATTTTTTCGTAAAGCTCTATATATCTTTCAGACACCTCATTTACGAATTCATCCGTCATTTCGGGTACTTTCTGGCCATGGAGCCCCTGAAATCCGTTTGCCATAAGCCATTCCCTTACAAATTCCTTTGATAACTGTTTTTGCGGAAGCCCTTTGTCAAATTTCTCCTGATAGCCATCAGCATAAAAGTAACGCGAAGAATCGGGAGTATTAATTTCATCTATCAGATATATCTTATCATCCTTTTTCCCAAATTCATACTTGGTATCAACAAGAATCAGGCCATGTTCAGCCGCTATTTCAGAGCCCCTCATGAAGACCTCCATTGAGTATTTTTCGATCATGTAATATTCGTCTTCCGGGATCAGTCCCCTCCTGATGATCTCATCGTGTGAAATATCTTCATCATGCTTGCCGTGTGCAGCTTTGGTTGTAGGGGTAATTAAAGGTTCCGGGAATTTCTGGTTTTCCCTCATGCCGCCGGGAATTGGAATGCTGCATATTTCTCTTGCTCCGGCCTTGTACGTTCTCCATGAGCTACCTGTAAGATAAGCTCTTACAATCATCTCAACCGGATATGGATCACATTTGTGCCCAAATTTTACATTCGGATCGGGTGTTGCAATTTTCCAGTTCGGAACAATATCCTTTGTAGCATCAAGGAACCTTGATGCAATCTGATTAAGAACCTGGCCCTTAAATGGTATTCCCCTTGGAAGTACCACGTCAAATGCCGAAATCCTGTCAGTGACAATCATCAGAAGGTATTTGTCATCAATATTATATACATCCCTGACTTTTCCCCTGTATATACTTTTCTGACCGGGGAATCTGAAATCTGAACTTAGTATTGTTACCATAGCATTTCTTATTTTCTCTATTAATTCTGCCCCCAACCCCCAACTGAGGGGGGCTATAAACTCGTCAGCACTTCAATTTTTGGGTTTTAACCCCCCTTCAGGGGGGCAGGGGGGTTGTTTTCTTCCTGTTCGTATGCTTTTACAATCTTCTTAACCAGTTTATGACGGACGATATCCCGCTCGTCAAATTTAATCACTGATACGCCCTCAATGCCAGTTAATATCCGCATTGCCTGGAGGAGTCCCGATTCATTCCGCTTCGGCAGGTCTATCTGTGTGGTATCGCCTGTCATGATGAATTTTGAGCTTACACCCATCCGGGTCAGGAACATTTTAAGCTGGCTTATTGTTGCATTTTGAGCTTCATCCAGGATCACAAAGGCATTTTCAAGCGTCCTCCCTCGCATAAAAGCAAGAGGGGCTATCTGGATAGTACCGTCCTCAAGCCACGTTTCAAGCTTTTTAAAAGGCAGCATATCATGCAGGGCATCATATAAAGGCTGGAGATACGGATC
>CAYNGW010000014.1:0-20741 GCA_964396955.1 uncultured Rikenellaceae bacterium
TTGAATACATGCTGTTATGATCATATCCTTAATTTTTATTAAACTTATCATATGCAGTACTGCAAAGTGTATGCCAAGACAAACTGCCCGCTGTTAAAAGCTTCTTTAAAAGCACTGTCAAAATAAATCCTGATAATTGTCCTTTGAAATGAAGAGCTTGTAGATACTTACTGAAGCCCTGTAAAATCTGTAAATGCCATAAAAAAGAAACGTTCCGCCAACAATATTCAGCAGAGCTTTATCAATTTTAAAATTATCGGCAAAAAACAGGAGGAAAATCCCCGCACCCAGGTAAAACAATGCCATAAAAAGCCTTAATATGGCTTGCATTTGCTTCATCATTCTGTTCTCATCCATATCAAAATAATCTTGTGCTAATAAACAAAAAATCACTTTAATTTCAAAGGTAAACTTCAATACCGGCAAAAGAAAACAATAATCATGGTCTCTATTTCCTGGAAAGGTTATAATAATAATGAAGAATCGCCGTAGCTCAGGAACCTGAATCCGTTTTCCAGGGCGTAACTGTATATATTCTTCCAGCCGTCTCCGACCCAGGCAGAAATCAAAAGAAGCAGGGAACTTTTCGGCTGATGGAAATTGGTTATCATGCCGTTGACCACCCTGAACCTGTAGCCAGGTACAATCATAATGCTTGTGGAAGCCCTGAGAGATATTATGTTGCTTCTGTCCATAATGTTCAGGAGGGATCTGGCCGATTCCTCGAAACTGATTTCATTTTCCAGGCTGATCCATTCCCATTGTTTGATAACGGGCTCAGAATCAATAATTTCAGGATTTTGTCTGGCTTTTACACCCAGCCAGTACAAACTTTCAAGCGTCCTTGTACTGGTAGTACCCACAGCAATTATCCTGCCCCGGCCGGTCATCAAAGTTTCAATGTTTTCCCTGGTTACATAAAAATGCTCGCTGTGCATTTTGTGTTGAGAAATATTCCTGACCTTGACAGGCTGAAAAGTACCGGCACCAACATGAAGCGTCAGTTCAACAGGTCTTATCCCTTTATTAAAAATGCGGTCCAGCACCTCCGGAGTGAAATGCAGACCAGCTGTCGGAGCGGCAACTGATCCATTATTTTTTGAGTATACAGTCTGATACCTGATATAATCATCTTTCTTATCCTCACGCTTTACATATGGCGGCAGGGGAATATGTCCGAGTGATTCAAGCACCTCTCCAAAACTGATTCCTGCGGGATCCCATCTGAAACGTACCCTCCAGGCTTCTCCCTCAGATTCAATTTTTTCAGCTGACAGCCAATTCTGCATTCCTTTGTGCTTAAAACCCGAGGTAATAACTCCTCTTTTCCATTTCTTCACGTTCCCTATCAGGCATTTCCACTCCACAGGTCCTCCGGAACTGAATACCGTTTCATATTCCCCGGGATATAAAGGTTCAAGACAGAATATCTCAATACCTGCCCCCGTAGCCTTCTTGAACAGAAGTCTTGCCCTGATCACCCTTGTATTGTTGAAAACGAGGATTGAATTTTCAGGAAGATACCTATCAATATGACAGAAAACGTCTTTGGAAATAGTACCTTTATTATATAGCAGCAGCTTTGATCCGTCCCTCTCTTTAACAGGAAACTGTGCTATCCTCTCCTCGGGCAGGCCATAATTGTAATCCTCAATATTTATATCCGGAAATCCCTTCATTACCGTTGTCCTGTCATACCCTTAATATTCCGTGCAAAAATATGAATTTTATCAACCATACATCTTTCTGCAGGATTTATTACCTTTGCAGCGCAGCAGGCTGTTCCATCGTTCTCCTCTGAGCGTAGCCGAAGAGGAGGAAGGAAAGTCCGGGCAACAAAGAGCACCATGCTTCCTAACGGGAAGATATCCGTGAGGGTATAGCAGTGTAACAGAAAATAACCGTCCCGAGCACTCGGGATAAGGGTGAAAAGGCGAGGTAAGAGCTCACCGGTTCCGGAGGCGATTCCGGAAGCCGTACACCTTATGGGTTGAAAGACCATGTATACCGGCTTCAAGGGCTGCTCGTCAGATGCCGGGGGGTAGGTCGTATGATCCCGCCAGTGATGACGGGACAAGATAAATGATGGAAACCATACAGAACCCGGCTTACAGGCCGGCTGCATTGAAAACAGGGACGCAATTATGCGCCCCTGCTTTTATATATAATCCCCTTACTTATTGGATTTTAACCTCCCTTTAGGAGGGCTTGGGGGGTATTTCGTTTGGTAGTTATTTGATTTTAAACACACTATCATCAATCGGAACATCAACCTCAACTTTTGTAAAGGTTGTGATGATCTCCATTTCGCTTACAGTGGTAGTGGTTTTCATTGGCAGGAAGACTCCGTTGTTATCCGTATAGTCTGACGGAACAGCTTCAAGGGTCATGGCCATTCCTCCCTGGGTAATATCCGTGGTTGTCTTCAGAAGGAGATATGAATCTTTGTCGATAAACAGGTTAGCAATCGTTCCTCCTTCAAGGGCGGCCTTTATCTTAAAAGCCTGTTTGCCACTGACACTTTCTTCTCCTTCAAGGGTAAGCTGTCCGTTTTTCAGATAGCTTTCCAGATAATTCTGGAATATATTGTTCCTCAGAATCTCTTTCACCTGTTCGGGTGTCATTTCCACAGGATCAGATGAACCTGTCATAGGATTGACAGCATATCCTTTTTCTCCGTCAAAGACCTGTATCATTTCCTGTCCACCCATATTGGTTACAGTTTTTATCTTGTTTGGTTTTTTCATCCACATTTCCATGGGCATATCCATTCCCATCATTGACATGCTGGCTGTAATCTTTAAAGTCTGCTTTTCTGAGAGTTGATCCAGTTTATTGGCGGCCGAGTACTTTTTAACAATCTCCTCAAGGGATTGGGCATTAATAACTGCAGCTGCAAGAAGACATGTTGTAATTAAAAATAGTTTTTTCATAAAATTTAAAATTAATGTTTAAGAAATAAATGAATTTATCGTTTTTCGAAGAGCAACGAGCTTATTAAGAAGATCATCCATATCACATAGCTTGAGCATATTGGCACCATCCGATTTTGCAGAAGCAGGATCAGGGTGGGTCTCTATGAATATTCCGTCAGCGCCGACACTGATTGCCGCCTTGCCGATAGTCTCAATCATTTCGGGTACTCCGCCCGAAATGCCTGCCTCCCGGTTCGGCTGCTGAAGCGAATGTGTTATATCCATTATTACAGGAACCCCCGTTTTCTGCATCACAGGTATATTCCTGAAATCAACGACAATATCATGGTACCCGAACATATTGCCACGGTCAGTCACCATAATATTATTGTTACCGGAATCCCTTACTTTTTCGATAGCAAACTTCATCGATGATCCCGACAGGAACTGCCCTTTCTTTATATTGATCCATTTGCCTGTTCTGGCTGCAGCCACAAGCAGGTCGGTCTGCCTGCAGAGAAAAGCCGGGATCTGCAATATATCGACATAATGAGCTGCCAGTTCAGCTTCAGGAGGATTGTGAATATCCGTGATGACCGGGATTGAAAATTTTTCCCTCACACCTGCAAGAATGACGAGAGCTTTTTCATCTCCTATACCGGAGAAAGAATCAATCTTTGAACGGTTTGCTTTTCTGTATGAGGCCTTAAAAATAAAAGGAAGCCGGTATTTGTCCGATAACTTTACCAGGTGCTCGGCAACCTCAAAGACCACATCTTCGCTTTCAACAACGCAGGGTCCGGCAATCAGTAGGAAATTACCCGTTTCCCCATGCCTGATCCCGGGAATATCTATACCATTTCTTATCATTTAGTTGTAAAGTAATGAAATATTCCTTGGATTTTCAAAAATCATACCATACTATGAACCTCAGGTGTCTTAATCCTTCCCGGAAATGGAGCAGGGTTCAATAACCATAAATATCCTTCCACAATTCCCTTAGCCTCTTTCTTATCTCTTCTTCTTTCGGATTTTTGCCGGGTTCATAAAACTGAGATCCTTTTATTTCTTCGGGAAGATAGTTTTCTTTAACAAAATTTCCTTCATAACTGTGAGCATACTTATAATCCTTATGATAGCCCAGGTCCTTCATGAGTTTTGTCGGAGCATTCCTGATATGCAGAGGTACCGGCAAATCTCCCTTGTCCCTTACTGCTTCGGTTGCATTCTCAATGGCCATGTATGATGCATTGCTCTTCGGGGAAGTCGCAAGGTAAACTGCAGCCTCCGAAAGGATAATTCTTGATTCGGGCCACCCGATAACGTTTACTGCTTCAAAACAGGTCTGTGCGAGCAGAAGGGCATTCGGATTGGCCAGGCCGATATCCTCGGCTGCAAGGATCACCATCCTCCTTGCTATGAATTTAGGATCCTCACCGCCTTCCACCATTCTTGCCAGCCAGTAAACAGCTGCATTGGGATCGCTTCCCCTCAGCGATTTGATGAAAGCCGATATAATATCATAATGTTGTTCTCCATTCTTGTCGTACAGGGCAATGTTTTTCTGGACATGGTTCAGAACCTTTTCATCCGTTAAGATGATCTTACCTGAACCCACGGTATCAGCTTCAGATGATACAACCAGCTCAAGTGCATTGTACAGCTTGCGGGCATCACCTCCTGAGAAACGCATAAGAGCCTCATATTCTGCAATCTCTATGTCATATGCAACAAGGTAGATATCCTTTTTCAACGCCCTGCTCAGCAATTCCAGAAGCTCATCTTTGCTTAACGGATTCATCACATAAACCTGGCAGCGGGAAAGGAGAGGGGATATAACCTCGAATGAAGGATTCTCAGTTGTTGCACCAATAAGGGTGATTATACCCTGTTCGACTGCACTAAGGAGTGAATCCTGCTGCGATTTGTTGAAACGGTGTATTTCGTCAATGAACAATACCGGATTAGGCTGGTTGAAAAACTGCTGTTTCTTCGCCTTTTCAATCGTTTCTCTTACATCTTTTACTCCCGAATGAACTGCGCTGAGATGAAAAAACGGCCTCTTCAGCGTATTGGCAATTATCCTTGCAAGAGTTGTTTTTCCAACTCCGGGCGGACCCCATAATATAAATGATGGAATATTCCCGGATTCAATGACCTTTCTTAATACGGCATTCTTGCCCACAAGGTGATCCTGTCCGCAAAACTCATCAAGATCCTTTGGTCTCAGCCTTTCTGCGAGAGGTTGGTTTGAAAGCATTAGATGAAGTTTGTGTAAAAGTAATCAAAATTACTTTCCCCGAACCAGACCCGGTATCAATAGCGAGTACCGAGCACCTATATTTATTATATGGTTTAATGCACCCATTTTAATATATTTGAAGTCATTAAAAAATCATTATGAAAATGCATCATATACTCCTGGCAGTCCTGATATTTTTCACAAGCTGTAATGAAAAGACGGGAAAGAATGATCAGAAAATCATCGATGGCCGCAATATCATTTCAAAACACGGTATGGTGGTTTCAGCTCATTCGCAGGGATCACGGATCGGAGTGCAGGTACTTCAGGAAGGAGGTAATGCCGTTGATGCGGCTGTTGCCACCGGATTTGCACTCGCAGTGTGTTACCCTGAGGCCGGGAATATAGGAGGAGGGGGATTTATGGTTATAAGAAACAGTAATGGTTCATCAGATGTCATTGATTTCAGGAAAAAGGATGCTGAGCTCAATGACTCCGGTCATTGTTGAAAAAGATGGAAAACTTTTTCTGGTTGCCGGTTCACCGGGGGGATCTGCTATCCCGACATCAGTATTCCAGGTAATAATAAATATAATTGATTACAATATGACCATCACGGAAGCCGTTGATACAGGTAGATTTCACCATCAGTGGCAGCCTGACTGGATAAGTTATGAGGTAAATGGTATAGATAGTCTTACTCTATTGAAACTGAAACAAATAGGGCATGAAATCAGACCAAGACCGGCTATCGGAAGAGTTAATGTGATCCAGGTACTGCCCGATGGAGAACTGGCTGGCGGTGCCGATAAAAGAGGCAATAATACGGCTTGTGGCTATTGACAATTTTTGCGGTTAAATAATTTTTACTAAATTGCTCCAAATTTATTTTCATTAGAAAAAATAAATTAATACATTTAACAATTGATTTTGAGTTTATTTTGCTATTACTAGATAGTTTTTGTACTTGAATACTTTCAGATATTAATTCAGTTATGAAAAAACCTCTGCTTATTGTAATTATTATCCTGGTAGTACTTCTTGCTCTGCCGGTAATCAACCTGCTCCGCTGGACTTTTCAAACTAAAAAGCCTTTGGATATTATTATTGTCGACAAGACCGTTTCAACATTTGAACGTGTAAAGCACAAATCTTTTAACTGGATTCTAACTAATGACAGATTTGTCAGGAAAGAGAAAAAATCAAGCTATTCGTACAGGAAGGATTATTATGGTTTCATGCCGACACGCCCTAAAAAGGCGAAGCTATGGGATAGAAATGAATATCGTATGAGTGATGTTATCAATGTTGCGGAAAAAACTGATGCTATCTATTATACAGACACCTATGGCGTATTTTTTAATGACTGGTACCAGGGAATCAATAAAAGCCGTAGATCCAGAAAATTGTACGGAGGGCTGAATAATGTTGATAACTTTGTTATTAAAGAAATGAAAGACAGGCAAAAACTTGTCATTCTTGAATATAATGCTTTTGATTACCCGACCCCTGAATATGAATCATACAGAATACAGGAGAGACTTGGGATCAAATATTCGGGATGGACAGGCAAATTCTTCACTTCTCTCGATACTCTCGCAGAGGATTTTCCTGTCTGGATGACTGCAATGTACCGTAAACAATATAAAAAACCATGGACCTTCAGCAAACCTGGAATTGTGCTTCTCAGGGATAGGGCAATAATAGTTCTTGAGGAAGGAACACATGTTAATGATTCACCCATTGAGATCATTACAGATTCCGCTTATTGTAAAAAGTATAATCTGCCCGGATCAATTCCTTTCGGCGAATGGTTTGATATAATTGACCCCCGTGCAAACAATGTGATCTCTAACTTCAAGATAGGAACAACCAGTCTGGGCGATTCAATGCTGGTTGACTATGGAATGAATAATATGTTCCCGGCAGTGATCCAGGATCCTGAATTCCAGAGAACCTACTACTTCTCAGGGGATTTCACAAGTACAAATACTCCGGTATGGACATCAAAATTCAAAGGAGTGGATAAGCTGAAGGGTATTATCTATTCCAAAAAACCTGATGATTTCAGAAGGTTCTTCTGGCTTTATTATAAACCTCTGGTTACAGGTATTTTCAACGATTATTATAACTCATTGACAGCTAAATAAACTGCATTCCAGGATTTATTAAAAAGTACAGGCAATATAAAAACCTGTGCTTTTTTTTATGTGACCATTATCTGTTTAACAGGATTTCAAAATGAGAATTTCCATAATTCAACCCGATATCAGGTGGGAAGATAAAACAGCTAATTTCCGACAAATTGAACATCTGGCATCAGACCTTTACAGTAAAACCGATCTTGTCATCCTGCCTGAAATGTTCAATACAGGTTTTTCAATGAATCCTGAAAAACTAAGTGAAAAACCATTTTCCGAATCATATGAATGGATGATCAAAATCTCCGCTAAAGGGAACTTAGGTCTTTGCACCAGTTATATTGTAAAAGAGAAAAACAGGTTCTTTAACAGATGGATATTAGTCACTCCTGAAGGAAAATCATGGTACTATGATAAAAGACATCTCTTCATTATGACGGGTGAAGAAAAAGCCTTTACTCAGGGAAAGAAGAGACTCTCTTTCAAATTCATGGATATAAGGATATGTCCCAACATTTGTTATGACCTCAGGTTTCCTGTATGGAGCAGAAACAGAAATGACTACGACCTGCTGATCAATTCTGCCAATTGGCCGGAGACAAGACGGGATGTATGGTTAACCCTGCTTAAGGCCAGGGCAATCGAAAATCAATGCTTTGTGGCCGGTGCAAACCGGGTAGGAACCGATGGCGCAGGTATCAAATATTGCGGCGACTCAATGATAATTAATCCAAAAGGG
Source organism: uncultured Rikenellaceae bacterium (assembly GCA_964396955.1). GTDB lineage: Bacteria > Bacteroidota > Bacteroidia > Bacteroidales > VadinHA17 > LD21. The sequence goes on from CAYNGW010000014.1 coordinate 8,038, forward strand.
GAGATCATAGCCAGTGCCGGCAAGAACAAAGAATGTTCTGTCACAGCAGATATCTCAATGAAGGAATTGTCAGACTTCCGCAAGAAATTCCCTGTTCTTAAAGATGCCGATAGCTTTACTCTTGAACTCTGAACCAAAAATCTTATGCTGGAGCGGATTACGCTTCGCTAAATCCGCGTTAGCGCGTAGGGGAACCTTGTACCGTCTGTCATTTCTTCAGAGCATCGTACAGAACCTGTACCGGATGCAATGCAATCCTTCCGGTTCCATCTTTTATATGATGCCTGCAGCTGGTACCCGGCGCGGCAACAATGACATTCTCAGCAGCTGCCCTTACAGCAGGGAACAGGACAAGCTCGCCGATCTTATTCGACAGGTCAAAATGTTCCTTCTCATAGCCAAATGATCCTGCCATTCCGCAACAACCTGAAGATATTTCCTTTACAGTGTAATTAGCTGGTATTGAAAGCATTTCAATAGTGTCCGCGGAAGAAGAAATCGCCTTCTGCTGGCAATGTGCATGCAAAATAATCTCATTTCCGTCATCTGCGAATGATTCCTTGCTGATCCTCCCTGAACGGAATTCGCTGGCTATGAATTCATCAATAAGAAAACTGCTTTTTGCGATTTTTTCTGCAGACTCTTTCAGATCATCTCCGGCAAGCTCAGGATATTCATCCCGGAATCCGTATATCGCTGAAGGTTCAATGCCAATAAGGGGTAAATTGTCATTTATAATTCCTGAGAATGCCTTAATATTCCTTCTGGCAATTCTTTTTGCTTTCCTCATAAATCCTTTTGACAGGAATGTTCTTGCACTGTCTCCATGGTTCACTGTCATTACTTTATAACCCAGTGATGCCAGCAGTTTTATTGCGGCAATGCCTATACCCGTATCATTGAAATTGGTAAATTCGTCAATAAACAGGCAGACTTCGCCTTTTGGCTTCTTTGGATTAAGTGATTCCGGATTCTTTCTGATCCACTTCCTCAAAGTGGTCCTATATAATAAAGGTATGGACCGGCCGGGAGCAACATTAATAACCTTTTTGAGCAACCATGCCGTTATCTTGTTCTTAATGAAGAAATTAAAGATGAATGGTGCGACTGACCCGATCTTATTGATGACAGATATATAAGCTATTAGTCTTGTCCTTAGAGGTATTCCGTGTTTATCATACCAGTGTTGCAGGAATTCAGCTTTAAGCTTTGCGATGTCAACTTCTGACGGACATTCTGATTTGCATCCCTTGCAGGAAAGACAGAGGTCGAGTATTTCATAGATCTCCCTGTGGTCCCAGGGATTGTTCTCATCCGCAGAAAGGAATTCTCTCAGGATATTGGCCCTGGCTCTGGTGCAATTTTTTTCCTCACCTGTTGCCATAAAAGAGGGACACATTGTTCCTCCAATGATGTTCGTCTTGCGGCAGTCTCCTGATCCGTTGCATTTCTCTGCTGCCCTTATTATCCCGTCAGTTGATGAAAAATCAAATATTGTACTGATTTCCGGAGTCTTTTTCCCTGGTATGTACCTCAGGAAAGTATTCATCCGCGGAGTATCTGTTATCTTTCCCGGATTCAGGATATTCCCGGGATCCCAGGTTTTCTTTACCTCTTTAAGGAGATTATAATTGTATTCACCTATTATCAATGGGATGAATTCACCCCGGAGCCGGCCGTCGCCATGTTCACCGCTCATCGAACCCCTGTATTTCTTTACCAGTTTTGCCGTCTCGATGCCAAGTGTTCTGAAAAGCTCTGCATCTGCAGGATCCTTAATATTCAGAACAGGCCTTATATGAAGTTCACCAGTCCCGATGTGAGCATGATAAACTGATTCCTTGCCATACGCCGACAGCATCTTTTCAAAATCAGCAATGTACTCCGGCATCTGTTCAACACGGATCGCAGTATCCTCAATGAGGGAAACCGGTTTCGAATCACCCTTCATGTTGGTAAGCACCCCAAGTCCTGCTTTGCGGAGATCCCATACTTTTGAAATATCTTTCCCCCTCACAATGGGGTAAGAGTACCCGTAACCGGCTGACTTTAATTCATTTACCATTTCGAAAATGACCTTTTCTATCTCTTCCGGCTTCTCTCTGACAAATTCCACAATAACCACAGCGGCAGGTTTCCCTTCAAGGAAAAACCTGTTTTTTCTCTGGCTGAGATTGTTCTCTGTAAGTCCAAGTATCCTGTCATCCATCATCTCCACCGCAGCAGGCTTATGTTTCAATGCTATCAGGTTAGCCAGAAAGGCGTCATTCCGCTTTTCCAGGTGAATGCAGACAAGAGCCTTGTTTAACGGAGGCAATTTTACCAGATTCAGCTTTATTTCGGTTATAACCGCAAGGGTGCCCTCAGATCCTGCGAGCAAATTGCAGAAATTAAAAGGCGCCTCATAATTCTCATCAAATATTCTGTTGTTCAGCAGAAGATCCAGAGCATACCCTGTGTTCCTTCTTGGGATAGCCGGATCAGGATAGCCTTCAATGATATTCTTCCTGTTGACGGGATTGTCGAGCAACTCTTTTATCTGTCGGTAAATGTTCCCTTCAAGATTCTGAAGGAGGCATTTTTCATTGAATGTCTCTTTATCCAGTGGTCCGAATATTACCTTGCTGCCATCACTCAGAAGAGTCTTCAGCTCTATTGTATGATCGCGTGTTGAGCCATAAATAACAGAATGAGAGCCGCATGCATTGTTGCCAACCATGCCTCCAAGGTTGCATCTGTTTGAAGTGGATGTCTCAGGGCCGAAGAACAAACCCTTCTCTTTGAGTTTCAGATTCAGTTCATCGGGCACCACCCCGGGCTGAACCCTGACCCACATCTCCTTTTCGTTTATCTCGATAATGTTTTTCATGTATCTCGAAATATCCACGATCATACCTGAGCTGACTACCTGTCCTGCGAGGGATGTCCCTGCTGCCCTCATAGTCACGCTGATTCCTTCCCTTCCTGCAAATTCAAGTATCTTTTTCAGATCCGGTTCTCCCTTTGGCCAGATCACAGCCAGGGGAAGTTCCCTGTAAACAGAGGCATCGGTTGAATAAATAACTTTTGTTATTTTATCATACTTCAGATCACCTTCAATACTGCTTCCGAGTGAATCCAGACGAGTGTATATCGAATCAGTATCCATATCTCATTTTAGCGCTGCAAAATTAGAAAAATTTTATGTTTGACAATAATCATGCTTTGCAGGATTGCAAATTCGGATTTTTTTTTCGTACATTTAGAAAAAGATTTCGAACAACTTAAAATCCTGATTTACAATGGAATTATTGGATGGCATCAAGCTAAATGCCAGGAAACATAATAAAAGGATTGTGCTTCCTGAAGGTTATGAGGAACGGACAATCAAGGCAGCTGATATTGCTGTCGCAGAAGGATTGGCTCAGATTATCCTGCTGGGTGATCCTGCTGAAATCAAATCGCATGCATCAAAGCTCGGTTTGAAGAATATCGGAAAAACAACGATAGTAGATCCCTCATCACACGCTAAAAAAGAGCAATATGCCGATCTGATGGTTGAGCTCCGGAAAAATAAAGGAATGACTAAAGAAGAAGCATTAAGGCTTATTGCAGATCCGTTGTATCTTGGTGTTCTGATGATAAAGAGCGGAGATGCCGATGGTGAAGTCTCCGGCGCCGATCATGCCACGGGTGATGTTCTGAGGCCGGCTTTTCATTATGTGAAAACTGCTCCGGGCATTTCAGTGGTATCAGGCGCTTTTATCATGATCTTTCCGGACAAAAGCTTCGGCGAGAACGGAGTAATTATTTTTGCCGATGGAGCGGTGCATCCAGATCCTACCGATAAAGAGCTGGCTGAAATTGCTGTGGCTTCAGCACGAACTGCAAAGGTGATTGCCGGAATGGAACCGAAGGTGGCCATTCTGAGCTTTTCCACAAAAGGCAGTGCAAAGCACGAAATGGTTGACAAAGTTATCAGTGCCACACAGATTGCCCAGCAGATGGCTCCGGAATTTTTGATTGACGGTGAGCTCCAGGGAGATGCTGCGCTCGTTGAATCCATAGGGCAGAAAAAAGCCCCGGGAAGCAAAATCGCAGGAAAGGCCAATGTTCTGATTTTCCCTGATCTTAACTGCGGAAATATTGCTTACAAGCTTGTACAGCGCCTGGCCTACGCCGAAGCCATCGGACCTATACTCCAGGGCATGGCAGCCCCGATAAATGACCTCTCACGGGGATGCTCAGTCAGCGATATTGTAAGCATGATAGCAATCACAGCAAACCAGGCTGCCGGGGTCAGATAACAACAGATATTTCAACAAACTTATTCATATAATAATGATCATCCTTGTTTTAAATTGCGGAAGCTCTTCAATCAAATACCAGCTGTTCGATATGTCAGATGGATGTGAAATGAAAGCTAAAGGTCTTCTGGAACGTATCGGACTGAATGAAAGTATCGTAACTCACAAACCGACAGGCGGAGAAACATACAAGGTCATAACGGATATTCCTGACCATACTACCGGTATAAACATGGTAATGGAAGTGCTTTGTGACCCCAGGCACGGAGTAATAAAGAATGTCAACGAAATAACAGCAGTAGGTCACAGGGTTGTAAACGGGGGAGAGAGTTATAAGGAGAGCGTTCTTATTGATAATGACGTCAAGAAAAATGTGGAGGCTTGTATCGAGCTGGCACCTCTTCATAATCCTGCCAACCTGAAAGGAATATTGTCAGTGGAGAAGCTTATTCCCGGAGTACCCCAGGTCGCTGTCTTTGATACGTCCTTTCATCAGACAATGCCCGACTATGCCTATATGTACGCGCTGCCTTATGAATATTATGAGAAATACAGGATCAGGAAATACGGATACCATGGAACAAGTCATAAGTTTGTTGCGTACAAGGCTGCAAAAATACTTGGCAAGAACATAAAAGAACTTAGAATTATAACCTGTCACCTGGGCAACGGAGCCTCAATTACCGCTGTACTGAATGGAATTTCAGTCGATACATCAATGGGCTTTACCCCCGTTGACGGACTAATCATGGGAACACGCACCGGGGAGGTTGATCCGGGAGTTCTTGTTTATATTGCTGATAAAGAGCATCTTAATTTGACCGGTGTAAATAATATGATAAATAAGAAAAGCGGTGTCTTCGGGATATCCCAGATCTCTTCAGATATGCGTGACCTCGAAACAGCCGCTGATGCCGGTAATAAGAAAGCAATTCTTGCTCTTAAAATGTATGCATACAAGGTCAAGAAATTCATCGGCTCGTATTGTGCTGCAATGAACGGTATAGATCTCCTTGTTTTCACAGGCGGGATAGGCGAAAACGATTTTAGTATGAGGAAGATGATCTGCTCAGATATGGAAAGTCTGGGGATAATCTTTGATACTGAAGCCAACAATGGATCCCGGGGGGCTGATCTTGTCATTTCAAGGCCCGAATCAAAAGTTAAAGTGATGTCAATTACTACCGATGAGGAATTTGTTATTGCATCGGATACACGTTATATAGTCGAACATCTTAAAGCATAAACAGTAATATTTAATGGTACTAAGGAGCCTTTCTGACCTTAAGAACATAGTTGCCGGCGGGCCAAGGAAAAAGCTCGTCCTGGCAACTGCACAGGATCAGCATTCACTGGGTGCTGTACTGAGAGCATGGAAAGACAATATTGTTGAACCCATCCTCATTGGCGACAAAGAGGGGATCCAGAATATCTGTGCTGAAAATAACTATGACATTTCCGGACTCAGGATAGTACACGAACCTAATATTGAAATGGCAGTGGAGATGTCCGTTAAAATGGTCAGCAGCAAGGAGGGTGACATACTCATGAAAGGGAAAGTCGGAACCTCCACACTGCTAAAGTGTGTTCTGAACAAAGAATGGGGATTGCGAACCGGTAATCTTTTATCACACTTTGCTCTTTTTGAGGTTGAAACATACCACAAAGTAATTGCTGTAACCGATGTGGCCATGAATATAGCACCTAACCTGAAAGACAAGATTGCAATAATAAACAATTCTGTGAACTGTCTTATCAAACTTGGTTACAGTATGCCAAAAGTTGCGATTCTTGGGGCTGTTGAAATGGTGAATGAAAATATGGAAGCCACTCTTGATGCAGCACTACTCTCGAAAATGAACCAGCGGGACCAGATTAAAAATTGCATTATTGATGGTCCCCTTGCCTTTGATAATGCTGTAAGTTTTGAAAGTGCCAAACTTAAAGGGATAAAAAGCGAAGTCGCCGGAGATACCGACCTTTTACTAATGCCCGACATCGAAGTGGGCAATGTTCTTTACAAATCACTTGTTTTCTTCGCCAAGGCAAAGGTCGCATCAGTGATCCTCGGTGCCAGGGTACCAATTGTCCTGACGTCAAGGTCCGATTCGGAACAGGCAAAATACGACAGCATTCTTCTTGCTGCGGCAGCCAGCAAATAATGCAGTTATGATCAGTTCCCTTGATCAGATGGTGGAAAAGGTGCTTGCACTTAAGAAGAAGCACACAATAGCTGTTGCCTGGGCTCAGGATCCCAATACGATAGGAGCTGTTAACAAAGCTATAACCGCCGGCTTAGCAGAAGCAATAATGATCGGTAATAGCGGGGAAATAAGAAAAACCTGCCGGAAAAGCGGCATCGATCATAATAAATTCAGCATAATTGATATTGACGATGAAGTCAAAGCCTCGGCTGAAACTGTAATGCTTGCCAGAAAAGGTGCTGCAGATATTGTAATGAAAGGACTGGTCGGGACAGATAAATTTCTCAAAGCTGTAATGGAAAAAGAAGCAGGACTTATGCTCCCGGATGCCGTCCTGAGCTATGTGTGTGCCATAGAAATACCTGAATATCATAAGCTTTTGTTCATTACCGATCCGGCAGTGATACCGTATCCGAATCTTGAACAAAAGATTGCCATGACGGAATATGCGATCGAAATGGCTGCCAGGTTTGGAATCGATAAGCCTAAGATTGCGCTTATCGGGGCTTCTGAAAAACTGAGTCACCATTTTCAGTATTCCGCAGATTACCCTGAGATGTGCAGAATGGCGCAGAACGGACAAATAAAGAACTGCATAATGGATGGACCTCTGGATCTCTTCCTGGCATGCGATAAGAAAAGTGTCGAAATAAAGGGGATCAAAACACCTGTCGGGGGGGATGCCGATATCCTCCTTTTTCCTTCACTGGAATCCTGCAATCCCTTTTATAAAAGCCTGATGCTGTTTGCGGGAGGGGAGCTGGCAGGTGTCATCAGAGGCACGGAAAAGCCAGTAATTGTTATGTCACGGAGCGAAAGCGAAAAATCAAAATATTATTGTATTGCCCTTGCATGCCTGATGACATGAATCCGGAAAAAGTAATGATTAAATAATCACGAAAATATGGTGAAAAGGCTCATACTGGTAATAAATACAGGTTCAACATCAACAAAGTTTGCACTTTTTGAAGAGGATATAATGCTTTTTGAGAAGACTCTTGCACATAGCCTCCCTGAGATATCAGGTTTTGAGAAAATTACAGACCAGTTCGAATTCAGAAAAAACCTTATTAGCCGGGAACTCGAAAACAGGAATATTGATCTTGCACGAATTGCTGTCGTGGTTGGAAGGGGAGGTCTGGTAAAACCCATTGAATCGGGAATGTATGAGGTCAATGATAGGATGATTGCAGATCTTAAAACAGGGCTTCTCGGCCAGCACGCAAGTAACCTGGGCGGCATAATTGCACACGATATTGCTCTTGGTTTGCCAAATGCAAAGGCATATATTGTTGACCCTGTTGTAGTTGATGAGCTTCAGCCTGTCGCCAGGATCTCAGGGCATCCCGAAATTGAAAGAATCTCAATATTTCATGCTCTGAACCAGAAAGCCGTAGCCAGAATATATGCAGCATCAGCTGGTAAAAAGTACGAGGACATGAACCTGATAATTGCCCACATGGGAGGCGGAATAAGCGTGGGAGCTCACAAAAAGGGCAGAGTAGTTGATGTCAATAACGCACTTAACGGAGATGGTCCTTTTGCTCCGGAGCGCACTGGCGGTCTTCCTGCAGGACAACTGGCCGATCTCTGCTTCGGCGGAAAATACACGCATGCCGAGGTAAAATCGATGATAACCGGTAAAGGAGGTATGGTAGCCTATCTGGGCACAAACAGCTTCAAGGAAGTATGTAAAATGGCAGACGAAGGCGACCAGAAGGCAATCCTTATCAGGGATGCCTCAGCATACCAGGTCGGGAAGGAGATAGGAGCCCTGGCCGCTGTTCTTGAGGGAAATGTTGATGCGATTATTCTGACTGGCGGTCTGGCATTCAATGAATCATTTGTTAACCAGATCAAAACGATGGTTCATTTCATTGCAAAAGTAGTTATATATCCCGGAGAGGATGAAATGAAATCACTGGCTTTCAATGGATTACTAGTTCTGAACGGTAAAATAGCAATTAAGCAATATTCGTAGGAATCAAGTTCTCATCACCTTCTCCGATTAGCATGTATCCACCCCCCAAGGGGGTAAGTACATATGTTCATCACGGATCACTGAAAGCCACCGGTATCACCTTACCATTAAAAAACCTGTTTCCATTCAATGCAAAGTCGACAATGAACTGAGCCATCTCCTTTGCATTTACAGGCGCTTTGAGACCCGGGAAAGCCTCTTCAAACATCTCTGTCTGGACCGATCCAAGTGCAAGGCAATTGACAGCAATACCTGCTTCACGGAATTCTCCGGCCAGACATTCCGATAAGCATGAGAGTGCGGCTTTGGAGGCACTGTAATATGACATTCCCCTGTATTTCGAACTGCCCTGGTAACCTCCCATGCTGGATATGTTGATTATATGAGAACCTCTCTTCATTAAAGGCCTCAGAACACGGATAACTGAAGCCGGCCCGAAAAAATTTGTTTCCATTAGCTTCCTGGCTTCTTTATTTGCGAAATCAATGAAATCCTTGTGAACCAGGTAACCTGCATTGTTTATCAGAATATCAACATCCCTGAAGCAACCGGTAACGGAATCCAGGAACGATTTCTCATGATCATCAAATACAGTCATATCTGTGCTGTGAGTGAAAACATTCCCGTTTTCTGCTCCTGACGACAATTGTTTTAGTGCATTGGTGTTTCTTCCTGTTACAAAGATCTTATGGGACATCTCTTTAGCCAGTATCAGGACAATTTCTTTTCCGATGCCCCTGGTTCCTCCGTTAATGATGATGTTCATTCTTATCCGGTATATTAAAAGGTGAGATTTTTTCGTTTATTTGTATTAATCACATCAAAGTTACAAAATGTAATTATGGTTCTCAATCATTACAATACAGATTTCAGAAGGTTTAGTCTTTCCGCGATAATTCTCCTGCTGATAGCTGTTCTGTCAGCTTCTGCCCAGAGGAGCAGGAGCGAGACCCCTCCCTTTAAAGAAAGATTATTCTACGGAGGCAGTTTCGGATTGCAGCTTGGAACCATAACGGACATTGAGTTATCCCCGATAATCGGATTTTGGGTGCTGCCCAGGCTTGCAGTAGCGGCTGGTCCGAATTACAGGTTCTATAAGGATTCCCGGTATGGACGAACCACTATTTACGGAGGCAGGGGATACTCACAATATGTTATTATCAGGGATATTAATTCTATTATCCCCGTTGGACTTAACATGGGTATTTTTTTTCATATTGAGGATGAGTTTCTGAGCCTTGAGTCTGCATTCTGGCAAAATCCGCCTCTGACCTCGGACAGGTTTACCGTCAATACCTTTCTAGCCGGTGCAGGAATAAGCCAGCCTGTCGGAAGAAGATCTTTCATAAATATGATGGTTCTGTGGGCATTAAATGATTCGGAATACGATATTTACAGCAGCCCGGAGTTCCGTGTCAGCTATACTTTCTAGTTTTAAATCCTCCAGGAGAGAAAATTTGCCTTGTTCTTCCGGGCCGGATCCAAATATTCAATTTATTCAACTTAATAGAGCAGGGGAGAACCTTTGCCAACGCATTGACTTCTGTCAGAATCAGGAAAACACATAAATTACAATTGTAACCCTCATGATTACTGTAAATATTATACAATTGTAACGAAAACGATCTTCTTAATCTTTACATATGTAAATAATATTTATAATTATTTTCTTGCTCCATAAATCACAGTAAATCAGTAATAAAACCTTTATTATATGAGGATAAGAATATAGTAATTTTATGTCATTTTTATAGGATCTTATAAATAGTTTTAGAAAATGATCATAATACATTAAACACCAGTTAAATACATTACTAATCTGTATAAATACATCAAATAAATGTATTATTTAACTAACTATATATCAAGCATTTAAAGTAATTAGTTGACTAAAGGATTTTGAATCGATTTAATATAATTACATATGTAAATGCAAATATTTACATATGTGAAATAAATATAATTTACATTTGTAATTAAGAATATATTTGATATGAAATCACGAATAATTGAATTTCTCAAATCAGAGAATAAAACCTCGGCACAGCTTGCAGAAGAAATCGGGGTTCAACCATCGGGTATATCGCATATACTTTCCGGACGTAATAAGCCAAGCCTTGATTTTGTATTGAAAATGCTGGAAAAATATAAATTTCTGTCGACGGAATGGCTGTTATTCGGCAGAGGAGATATGTATAAGGATCCTTCACTGCAAAAGATGTTTGATGAATCGAAGGAAGTAAAGGATAGTGATGAAGTGATTAAAAAACAGCCTCTTATGGATTCTGACCGTAAGAAAGATGAATATAGTTCCCTCGATATTGAATTGAAGCTCGGAAAAGACAGGCTGACAGTTGAAAAAATAGTCTGGTTTTATTCTGATAACAGCTTCCGTGAATTTATACCGGAAAAGATTTGATAAGCAGCAGGGATGACCGGGAAATGTGCAGGATAATTTCATGATATGCGCTAATAAAATTATCTTTACTGCAAAAATCCTTAAATGGCTAAGCGAATAGAATCCATTGAAGTTATTGATAATCACAGCCTTAATAAAGATTTTTTTATTCTTGAGCTCTCCGGAAAGGAAAAACTTCCGGAAATGAATCCGGGTCAGTTCGTCGAAGTAAAAGTGGAAAGTAGTCCGGACACCTTTTTAAGACGGCCATTCTCGGTACACGATGTGAATTACGGCCAGAACACTTTTAAGCTTTTAATTCAGATAGCAGGAAAAGGCACAGAAGCTCTTTCAAAGCTGAAGAAGGGAGACCTTCTGAATATTATTTACCCTCTCGGAAACTCTTTTACACTTCCGGAAAAGAAACAGCGGATACTCCTTGTTGGCGGCGGCTGCGGAGTAGCACCGTTATTGTTCCTGGGGAAGCACCTGAAAGCAAGTGGATACAATCCTGACATTCTGCTGGGCTTCAGGAACAGTGAACGGATTATTGAATATGATGAATATCTGAAGATCGGAAAAGTATTTCTGACTACAGAGGACGGATCACGCGGAGAAAAGGGTTTTGTAACCGATCATCCGGCACTCTCATCAAACGGTTACGATATGATATATTGCTGCGGACCTGAAGCTATGATGAGAGCAGTAGGAGCGTATAGCAAAGAAAACAGTATTGACTGCGAAGTGTCCCTGGAAAACCTTATGGGATGCGGTATCGGAGCCTGCCTTTGCTGCATCGTCGCAACCGTCAGAGGAAACCTTTGTACCTGTACGGACGGACCGGTTTTTAACATTAATGACCTGAAATGGTAAAACTTGATTTCAATATCGGGGATCTTCACTTTAAAAATCCTGTGCTGACAGCCTCCGGTACATTCGGATACGGTTCGGAATATGATGATTTTCTGGATGTTTCACGGTTGGGAGGTATAATTGTAAAGGGAACCACTCTTGAACCAAGGGAAGGCAATGCTTATCCAAGGATGGCTGAAACTCCATCCGGTATGCTTAATGCCGTAGGTCTCCAAAACAAGGGCATTGATTATTTTGAAAAGAACATCTACCCGCGCCTTTCTGCGTACGGGACCAATGTCATCGTAAATATTAACGGGAGTTATATTGAGGATTATATTGTCCTGGCCGAAAGGATCAATTCCCTTGATAAAATTCCGGCCATTGAGCTCAATATATCGTGTCCGAACGTAAAAATGGGAGGAATGGCTTTTGGAACCAATCCTGATTCGACACGTGCTGTTACAAAAGCAGTCAGGAGTGTCTGTTCAAAAAAGCTCATCGTCAAGTTATCTCCTAATGTCACAAATATTGTTGATTTTGCCCGTATTGCAGAAGATGAAGGTGCAGACTCGGTTTCTCTCATTAACACCCTGTTGGGCATGTCGGTTGACATCAGGAATATGAGGCCGTCCCTGTCTACTGTAACAGGCGGTCTTTCGGGCCCTGCCATCAAGCCTGTGGCCCTGAGAATGGTATGGCAGGTTGCACGGGCAGTAAAGATCCCTGTTATAGGTTTAGGAGGGATTGCCAATGCTGACGACGCTATCGCATTTTTTCTTGCCGGAGCTTCAGCCATACAGGTGGGTACGGCATCTTTTATTGATCCCCAGGCTTCGGTGAAAATACTGGAGGGCATTGAGAATTACCTGGAAAGCAAGGGATTTGCCGATATCAGGGACGTGACAGGATATATTAATAAATCCCTCTGATTTCCGGTTTCAACGTTTATTTTCCGGTATTTCTTCATTGTAAACTGATAT
>CAYNGW010000015.1:0-20561 GCA_964396955.1 uncultured Rikenellaceae bacterium
GCATTGCTGGCGACAACCTTGGTTGCCTGAATCGTATCAAAGCTCCTGATCTCGGTCTTGCGTTCCTTTCCCTTGCCGTATTTCTTCTTTATCTGCCTGAAATAATTGATTGTAAAAGGCACAATGTTCCTGAGATGATTTTTTACTTCTTCAAGCTCTGCCTCAATTCCCCTGATATGCTCATTGGCCTTTTTGGCATCATATTTTGATATCCTCTTGATCTTGATTTCAGTAAGCTGGATGATATCTTCCTTTGTGACTTCTCTTAAAAACTTCTTTTTGTAAGGCTTAAGACCATTGTCAATAGCCTCGATCACAGCTTCCCATGTTTCACACTCTTCAATATCGCGGTAGATCCTTTTCTCTATAAAGATTTTTTCGAGTGATGACATATGCCATTCTTCCTGCAGCTCGCGCTTTCTGATCTCCAGCTCGGCTTTGAGCAATTCGACAGTCCTGTCAGCAGAGTGTTTAAGTATTGTGCTTACCCCCATGAATGAAGGCTTATTCCCGGTAATGACACAGGTGTTCGGTGAAATGGAATATTCACAATCCGTAAGGGCATAGAGGGCATCTATGGTTTTGTCAGGCGATACTCCCGGCATCAGATGAATCATTATTTCGACATTGGCTGATGTATTATCGTCAATCTTCCGGATCTTTATCTTCCCTTTTTCATTGGCCTTGATAATGGATTCAATCAGGGTTGTGGTTGTTTTTCCAAATGGTATTTCAGTGACTACCAGGGTTTTCTTGTCGTTTTTTTCAATTTTCGCCCTTACTTTGACAATACCGCCTCTTTGCCCGTCATTGTATTTTGAAACATCGATAAGTCCTCCTGTAGGGAAATCGGGATAAATCGTAAATTTCCTGCCCTGAAGATATTCTATGGTTGCATCAATCAGCTCCAGGAAGTTATGAGGCAGTATCTTTGAAGCAAGACCGACGGCAATTCCTTCCACACCCATTGCAAGGAGTAACGGAAACTTGACCGGCAGGGTGACAGGTTCCTTGTTCCTCCCGTCATAAGAAAGTTTCCATTCGGTTGTTTTTGGATTAAAGACAACATCCAGCGCAAATTTTGACAGTCTGGCTTCAATGTATCTTGGTGCTGCTGCACCGTCGCCGGTGAGCACATTGCCCCAGTTGCCCTGTGTATCGATAAGCAGTTCCTTTTGTCCCATCTGCACCAGTGCATCACCTATTGAGGCATCTCCGTGCGGGTGGAACTGCATGGTGTGTCCTATTATATTCGCAACTTTGCTGAAGCGTCCGTCATCCATACGTTTCATCGAATGGAGGATGCGCTTCTGGACAGGTTTAAGCCCGTCAAAAAGATCAGGGACAGCACGTTCCAGGATAACATAGGAAGCATAATCCAGGAACCAGTCCTGGTACATTCCTGATAAAGCTGTTACAGTGTGAAGAGCTGCCGGACCATCCTGAATGTCCTCTACTCCATCAATCCCGTCAATATCAAGATCCATTTCTTCCATAAATATACCCGTACTCACCCGGAGTCTTTCAGATCTCTTCCTCTACCTTATCCTCTTCAACTCTCAGGTTATCAATGATAAAATCCTGCCTTTCAGGAGTATTTTTCCCCATATAAAATTCCAGATAGCCATTCACAGCATCCGTTTTCTTCATCCTTACGGGTTCAAGCCGTATATCTTTTCCGATAAAGTGCATGAATTCATCAGGCGATATTTCACCGAGTCCCTTGAACCTTGTGATCTCCGGATTTGGTCCCAGCACTTTTATCGCCTTTACTTTTTCTTCGGCGGAATAACAATATCTGGTTTCTTTTTTATTGCGTACTCTGAATAACGGTGTCTGCAGAATATAAATATGCCCCTTCCTGACAAGCTCGGGGAAGAACTGCAGAAAGAATGTAAGAAGCAAGAGCCTGATATGCATGCCGTCAACATCCGCATCTGTTGCTATCACCACATTGTTGTACCTGAGATTTTCAATTCCATCTTCAATATTCAGGGCTGCCTGGAGCAGGTTGAATTCCTCGTTCTCGTACACTATTTTTTTGGTGAGCCCGTATGAATTGAGCGGTTTCCCCCTGAGGCTGAAAACAGCCTGTGTTTCAACATTTCTTGACTTGGTGATCGACCCGCTTGCAGAGTCTCCCTCAGTAATAAAAATTGTTGAATCAAGCTTGTCGGAATCATTCGAATTATAATGTATCCGGCAGTCCCTGAGTTTTTTATTATGAAGGCTTACTTTCCTGGCTCTCTCCCTTGCCAGTTTCTGGATTGACGAAATGGCTTTCCTCTCTTTTTCTGAATCCTGTATTTTCTTCAGCAGTATACCTGCTGTGTCAGGATTTTTATGAAGAAAATCATCGAGTTGTTTTTTGATGAAATCGGTGATAAATGTTCTTACTGACTGCCCTTCCGGCCCCATATCCTTTGATCCCAGCTTTGTTTTGGTCTGCGATTCGAAGATCGGCTCTTCGACTTTAATGCTTACAGCCGCAATTATTGATGAACGTATGTCGGCCGGATCATAATCCTTTTTATAGAACTCCCTGATGGTTTTGACAATTGCTTCCCTGAATGCTATGAGGTGAGTGCCTCCCTGTGTCGTATGCTGACCGTTCACGAAGCTGTAGTAATCTTCTCCGTATTGCACTCCATGCGTAAATGCAATCTCAATATCGTCGCCCTTCAGGTGAATAAGAGGATAGAAACCTTCTTTGCTCATATTCTCATTCAGCAGATCGACGAGCCCGTTCCTGGAAAAGAATTTATTCCCGTTGAAATTGATTACAAGTCCGGTATTGAGGTATACGTAATTCTTCAGCATGGAATCCACATATTCCGATATGTAGAAATAATTGCCGAACATCCCTTCGTCAGGCTGGAAGATCACCTCAACGCCATTTTCCTCATTCGTCGCTTTCAGTTGATGATCCTTTTTTGTAATACCGTGTTCGAACTCGGTGACTTTTATCTGTCCGTCACGTATTGATCTTATTATGAACCTGGAAGAGAGGGCATTTACTGCCTTCACACCAACCCCGTTCAAACCTACTGATTTCTTGAATGCTTTTGAATCATATTTTGCCCCTGTATTCATCCTGGCTACGGCATCAAGGACTTTTCCGAGAGGGATACCGCGGCCATAGTCACGAACTCTTACTTCCTTGCCGATAATCGAAACATCAATCTTTTTCCCGAAGCCCATCATGTATTCATCGACGGCATTATCCATCACCTCTTTCAGGAGGACATAAATGCCGTCATCCTGTGATGAACCATCGCCCAGCTTCCCTATGTACATACCCGGTCTCAACCGGATATGCTCTCTCCACTCAAGGGTTTTAATATGTTCCTCAGAATATCCTGCAACCGACATTTTTCAGAATTTTTGCGCAAATATAGTCAAATAGACCTGTCGCCATTAGTCAATTTTTCAACAATGAGGTCAATTTTGTCAAAGCCCGGAGTGACAAAAAGACAGTTGAAAAAATATTTAGCTGATAGAATGATAATTACATTTAACGCTGAACTGTTAATAAAAGCTGATCAGAGAATCACTGCACAGACCCTTAATACTGATCTCTTTCTTCTATAATCAGAGGACTTAAGATCGAAATCCCATGTCCATTCCTCTGTTATCTTTCCTGAAGGCATTTGAACTAATGCGGTCTCTTCTACAGTCTCCTTTCCTGAGGTATCAGTATAAATCTCGGCCACATCTGTTATCAGGACCGACTTGTGCTTCATAAGAAATCTTATATGGCTTTTCTGAATCTCTTCCCTGAACCGCAGGAAATCCGGTTCTGTTGCTTCTGATCTTTTTCTTAATAATTTCATGGGCAGAAACTCCAGCTGGGTCAGGACATTCAGGGAAATAACCATTCCGGGATCTTCAACCGGCTGATAATCTGGGATTATAACCTGCTCAATGGAGGAGAGTTTATTAAGGAAGGTACGCTTTCCTGCTTTCTTCCACACTTCTTCAATCAGTCCTCCGGTAACATCCTGCTCCACCAGTTTAATACCCTTCATTCCAGCAGTCTGGCTGTATACTTCGGGCGGATGAACTATATCGATAAGAACAATCTCTTTAGCTTTTTCAGCCATCTCAGCAAGAGGAAGCTCAAGCAGCCATCCGCTGCCAAGGACTGTTACTTTCTCAGGATTGAACAGAACAAGCGCTTTCAGGATCAGATTTCTGCAGCGTCCCAGGTGACTGTCCCATCCGCCCTGCTGGTTAAGATGACGATAGATCAGTCCATGCTGGTAATCATAATATCCCATCCTATGCAGGATCCTTCTGTATGAAACGGAGTGTGTCATTTTTTTTCTGTTTCACTCCTGAGCTCTTTCAGCGCTTGTGTCATCATCTCCTGGAATTTCATGGCAAGCTTATCATGGTTATTTGTTCCGAAAGATTCCGGTGCCACCGGATCCAGAACCCTTATTGTAATTCTATGGAATCCACCGAAGATAAGGCCATGCTTGGGAAGAATACCGCCTGATCCGTCCATCAGTACCGGCAGGATCGGATTATTCGTGGATAATGCCAGATGGAATGCTCCTCTCTTGAAAAAGGCGATCTTCCTGTCAGCGGAACGGGTCCCTTCGGGAAATATCATAATTGAAATACCTTTCTTCAGACAATGGTATGATTCCTCAAGCATCTGCTCTTTGCTTTCCTTGTCCCCCCTGTCCACGGTAATATAATCCGCCATCTTCAGGTACCATCCCAGAACCGGTACTTTCATGACCTCTATTTTCGAAATCCACTTGAAACGGTAACGCAGACAATTTATCAGCAAAATATCAAGTATTGACTGGTGATTGCAGATGATAACGTAGGTGGTTCCCGGAATAGCTTTCTTCCTTCCTTCAACTTTTATTTTCCAGATCGGCACAAGATATGAGATGATAACCGCCTGGTAAATCAGCATCCAGTGCATGATGGTACGTTCCCTGTCAAATGGAAGAATGAGGAGCCATACAATAAAAGTTATCGGGAAAAAAACAACGATCATCGCTATCCCAATCAGCCAGACTACTATTGATTTCAAAATATCCATAGAAAACTAAAAGAACTTAAAAATACCCGAGCCTTTCATTTCAATATTTTCCTGCCTGAATATATCAAGCATGTCCTTCACCATGTGCCTGCAGCCTGTCAGTTTCTTTCCTGCGGCAATCATCTCATCTGATCCCTCCATCTCACACTCCCTGATTATCCCTCCCTTTACGAACAACCTGCAGAGATGCTGTTTTCCGTTGAACTCAAACTTGTTAATGAAATAATAATCAGGACCATAAACATAGTTCCACTCCCATGTCCGGTATTTTGATCTTTCAAGAGTCTGAATCTCTGATTTTTCTTCAGCTGTCAGATCGATTAAAGTGTTCTGCTTCTGCCTGAGAAAAAATTCCAGCATTTTCGATCTGAAATCAATTGTACCATTAACCTGACCGGCAACCTCTTTAAGATTCATCACCGGGGAAGGATTTGACTCAACTGCTTTTGTTGAATATGAAGATCTGTCTTTTCTCAGTGATCCTCTTAAATCATCAAGAATTGTATTGAACAGGAGTGTACCATGATGTACAACCCTCGTGCGATGAACATGTTCGGCATTCCCTGATATTTTCAATCCATTGACTTTCAGGTCATTCTTGCCTTCAAAATCAGCCCTGATACCCAGTGTTGCAAGGAATTCTATTACAGGGAGAGTATATTTTCTGAAATCAACCTGCTTGCCATGAGTGCTGTTTATAATAAATGTGAAATTAAGATTGCCGAAGTCGTGATAAACAGTTCCTCCTCCGGATATCCTCCTGATGACAGGAATGGCTTTCTCAAAAACAAACTTCGTATCTGCCTCCCTGTGAGCCACCTGGTGTTTTCCGATAATTACAGCAGGACTATTTATACCAAGAACCAGGTACTCATCTTTTTTATTCTTAAGGAGATATTCATCAACAGCCAGGTTGAAATAAGGATTGGTGGTTCTCAGGTTCAGACAAAACATTCAAGAAATTATTGTTAATGATTAAAATACGCTGTTTTTGTCAGTATCTTATTGTCAGCAATTTCGTACAATTTATACACGCTCCATCCTATCATAGCTCCCACAAGCGAGCCACAGATAACATCCCCGGGGTAATGAACGCCAAGATAGATCCTGCTGTACCCGATTATTGCTGCCCAGAGAATTATGCTTATGGTATACCATCTCTTTCTTATGAACATGACACTTATCAGTGCGACGTTAAATGCATTCACGGCGTGTGATGACACGAATCCATACAGTCCCCCGCATTCGCCGTTGAAAAGATGCACCATCCCCTCCAGTGAGGGTTCGTGGCAGGGACGCAATCTGTGGAACACGTTCTTGAAAGCCTGAACTGATACCTGGTCGGTAAACGTCACCGCAATTATTATGAAAAGAAGAATTACCGGAAATTTTCTTTTATACTTGTATCCTATCCAGATCAGGATTGCAAGATAAAGGGGGAACCAGATAATCTTCCCGCTTATTGTATACATTACCTTGTCCCACAATGGCGAGTTGAGAGAATTCAGAAAAAGAAAAAGCTGTTGATCCAGTTGTTCAAGCATGGAATCTCTGATTAATTAGTCAATACTTTCCACAGCATATTCTTGAGAGTTGAAAGACCAAATCCTGTAACTGATGAAATAAATACACTCGGGATCTCAGGCAGATCCTTCTGTACCTCATTCTTCAGCTCCTCATCAAGCAAGTCCGATTTTGATATTGCCAGCACCCGTTTTTTATCGAGCAGCTCCGGATTATACATCCTGAGTTCCTTGATTAGTATTTCATATTCTTCCCTGATGTTCCTGCTATCAGCAGGGACCATGAAAAGCAGGATTGAATTCCGTTCAATATGCCTTAAAAACCTGATACCCAATCCCTTTCCTTCATGTGCGCCTTCAATTATCCCCGGAATATCAGCCATTACGAATGATTTATCATCCCTGTAGCTTACGATTCCGAGGTTTGGTGCAAGTGTAGTAAAGGGATAATCCGCAATCCTGGGTTTTGCTGCTGACACAACTGAAAGGAGTGTTGATTTGCCTGCATTCGGGAAGCCTACCAGCCCCACATCAGCAAGTATTTTCAACTCCATGACATACCAGTCTTCAATTCCTGGTTCACCGGGCTGGGCATACCGGGGAGTCTGGTTTGTGGAAGACTTGAAATGAGTGTTGCCAAGGCCACCCCTGCCTCCCCTGACAAGGATTTTTTCTTCTCCGTTGGCAGTAATCTCAAAAATAAACTGTTCAGTTTCAGCTGTTTTGGCAATTGTGCCAGGCGGAACTTCAATAATAACATCATCGCCATTGGCTCCAGTTGATTGTTGCGAGCCACCTCTTTCTCCATTTCCGGCAAAAATATGGCGCTTGTATTTCAAATGAAGCAAAGTCCACATCTGGTCATTTCCCCTGATGATCACATGTCCTCCCCGTCCGCCGTCTCCTCCGTCCGGACCTCCCTTGGGGACAAATTTTTCCCTTCTCAGATGTGCAGATCCGGCCCCTCCGTTCCCCGAACGGCAGAATACCTTTATATAATCGACAAAATTAGATACCGACATGTTTTCAATGATCAACTTGTTTAACCACAAAGAACACAAAGCTTTTAATATAGAAGATTCGGTTTTCTTTAGTGCTCTTTGTGGTTAGAATATTCACTTCAGATGTCTCTTCATTTTACCAGCCAGCCTTTTAAAGATATCATCAATGCTTCCCATGCCGTTAACCGGCTGGTAGATACCTCTTTGTCGGCAGTAATTAATGATAGGTTCGGTCTTCTCCCTGTAGACATCGATCCTGTTTTCGATCACTGCAGGATCTTTGTCATCGGGTCTTTCTGATTGTTCAGCTCTCAGCACCAGCCGCTTTACCAGCTCGCCATGTTCCACATCAAGGACAAGCATGCTGTTGATTTTCATCTTTCTTTTATTCAGCATTTTTTCGAGTGCAACTGTCTGTGCCACTGTACGCGGAAATCCATCGAAGAGGAATCCCGCACTTCCTTTGGTGGCGTCGATCTTCCTGGCTATCAGTTCAATTACGACTTCATCAGGCACCAGTTCTCCTTTCGACATTATTGAACTCATTTTCTTCCCGAGCTCTGTGCCTGCGGCGATCTCAGCCCTCAGCATGTCGCCTGTTGAAAGATGAGTAAGATTGAATTTCTCAGCCAGCCTTACTGACTGCGTTCCCTTGCCCGATCCGGGAGGACCAAAAATCAGAAAATTTACCATAGTATTAAATCAAGTTTGAATTATTTAACCAGTGTATAAATAGACGGCAGATTACGGCCATATCCGTTATAATCAAGGCCGTAGCCCACAACGAAATTATTCGGGATTTCAAATCCGATATAATTGATTGGTATATCCCTCGTATACGCGGTTGGCTTAAGAAGCATTGTCGTAATCTTAATTTCGGCAACATTCCTAATAACAAGCTCATTAACAGTACGTTCCAGGGTTGCACCAGTATCGACTATATCTTCTACTATAATTATTTTTTTATTCACAAGATCTTCATTCCATCCTATAAGTTCCTTTATTGATCCTGATGAACCGGTGCCCTGGTAGGAAGCAAGCTTTACGAATGTTATCCTGGCATTAAGTTCAGTTTTTCTGAACAGGTCGGCGGCAAACATAAACGCCCCGTTGAGTATGCCGACAAAAATAACCTCACTGCCGGTGAAGTCACGGTTGATCTGCAAGGCAATTTCATCAATTCTTTTTCGAATTGCCTGTTCAGAGATAAGCTCCCTGAACTTCCTGTCAAGTATTCTTACTTCGTTCATAAAGATGGTTATTGAATGTCCAGCCGGAGCGAAAATATGAAAATAATAGCTTATTTTTGTCCTTATCAGGAAGTTAAATTTAAACAAATAATATGAAACCTCTGGCAAGCATTATAATGGGAAGCACATCAGACCTGCCGGTGATGGAGAAAGCAGCCCGGATACTCAATGATCTGAAAATACCGTTCGAGATGAATGCATTATCGGCCCACCGGACTCCGGAAGAGGTCGAAAAATTTGCCAGGGGTGCAGCAGGACGTGGCATCAAAGTTTTCATTGCAGGAGCGGGAATGGCTGCTCACCTGCCCGGAGTTATTGCATCTTTTACATCTCTTCCCGTTATTGGTGTGCCAATTGATGTTTCTCTTGAAGGATTTGATTCAATTCTTTCAATATTGCAGATGCCTCCCGGGATTCCTGTGGCAACCGTCGGAGTAAATGCTGCTCAGAATGCAGGGATCCTTGCAGCCCAAATAATCGGAACGGGTGATGAAAAAGTAATGAAAGAGGTCATCAGGTACAGGGAGAGCCTTAAAAAGAAGATTGTAGAGGCTAACAAGGAGCTGAAAAAAATCAAATTCAGGTATAAGACAAACTGATTTTTTTGTATCTTTATAGTTTATACCTGAAACATTTTGTACTCGCTGCGCAAAATATGTGTTTCGGCTTTGTTTGTTTTTCTGTCATCAACTGCTTCAGGAGGTGATCCTTATCGCATTCCTGCAGGTGCAGGCGGATCGGGGATGGCATCCGTCTGCATAATGAAGAATGGTTTCTGGTCCTCATTCAATAACCAGGCGCTGCTGGCCGGAAACAGGTCGCTTTCAGCCGGAATCAACTATGAAAACAGGTTCAATATCAGCGAACTGGGAACCAGAACTGCCGGGATTATCATTCCGGCAGGAGGTCCATCACTTGGAGTTGTTTATTCCCATTTCGGGTATAACTATTTCCGAAGGGAATCAGGCGGATTAAGCTGTGGAATTGCTCTTTCCGAAAATATTGCTGCTGGAGTGCAGATAGACTACTTCTCGGAGAAAACATCGGGAGAATATGAGAACAGGCAATCAGTTACGTGCGAAGCCGGATTGCTGATCATTCCAAGAGAAAATGTCAGGATAGGAATTCATATTTTCAATCCAGTACCCAATTCATTGAGAAAAACATTTCTGCCGACAGTTCTCAGGACAGGTGCGGGGATTGAGCTGAGCGAAGTGCTGTTTGCAGGAGCAGAAGCGGAAATGAGTTCCGGGCAAAAGCTGATACTGAGGACCGGGTTCGAGTATGAAGCATTCAGGAAATTCCAGCTTCGCGGCGGGTTCAGCACCGATAATACTTCGTTCAGCTTCGGGCTGGGGTATCTCCTGGGATCTTTGCAACTCGACCTGAGTTTCGCAATCCACGAAAAACTAGGGATTACGTCGTCTGCGTCATTAATATTTAAAATCCATTGAATCAAAACAAATAAATCCATATTATTATTAATTGGCATTTTTATTAGCTGCTCAGTTTTTTGCCAGAATGAAAAATTTTCTGAAGCAATTATCAGTATCGCTGAGGAGCTTGCTGATGAAGAATCGGATCCGGAGGCAGCAACATTATTTCTTGAACAGCTTCATGAACTTTCCGAAAATCCAGTAAATATCAACTCGGGAGATGAATCCGAAATATCCCGCTTCTTTTTTCTGTCAGATTTTCAGATCAAAGCTATCATTGACCATATTAAGAAATCCGGCAATATTGTTTCAGTTTATGAAATAGCCTCTCTCCCGGGATTTGACCGCCATACGACTGAAATGATGATGCCTTTTATTTCTCTCGACTATAAAGAAAGTACCATCCCCGAAAAACTAAAGCTCAGAAATACCATTATCACAAATTTTATTATCAAGCCGGGGGAAAGTGATTCATCTTTAACCGGATCCCCCTGGAAAATGCTGTCAAAATACAAGATCACTGCCGGACCATTTTCAGGTGGAATGACTGTCGAAAAAGATGCAGGTGAAAAATTTCTTTCAGGCTCTCCTCCCCTCCCTGATTTTATGTCTTCCCATCTCTCTTTTACAGGAAAGGGAATAATCCGGAAAATAATCCTTGGTGATTATTCTGCACGTTTTGGTCAGGGCACCAACATTAATACCAGGATACGTACAGGCCTTTCCCTCACGGCATCAGGTTATATGACTGGTAGAGATGAGATAAAACCTTATTCCTCGAGCGATGAGAATAATTTTTTCAGGGGAGCTGCAGCAGAATTTTCAATAAAGAAACTGGGATTCACGCTGCTATATTCATGCAATAAAATTGATGCATCTATCAGTTCATCAGCAGATTCCGCAAAACAATATGTGGAGAACTTCTATAAAACCGGATTGCATAATACTACATCTCTCATGACGAAAAAAGATGCTGTTTCAGAGACATTTTATGGAATCAATATCAATTATAGCATCTCATCTGTCAGGTTTGGCCTGACCTGGTCAGAAAGCAGGTTTTCACTTCCCGTGATTTTGAAAAGCAGCGATCCTGAAGATATTTACGGCTTCGAGGGGATTACGAACGGAGTTTATTCTGTTTATTATAACAGCCTGATCAAAAGAATATTACTGTATGGTGAAGTATCTGCAAATGATTCTTTTAATCTTGCAATGGTACAGGGAATTATGCTCAGGCCATCAGACAGATTATCCATAAATTTCCTTTACAGGAACTATTCATCCGGATTTGTCAGCTTTCACGGCAGGGGACCGGGAAGCAGCTCCTCAACAGGAAATGAATATAGCCTGCTGGGTAATTTCACCTTTGAAGCCGCAAAGCATCTGTTCATAAGTGCCGGCTGTGACATCTCATATTTCCCGTGGCTGAAGTATCGCTGCAGTTATCCATCGCTGGCAAAAAAACGGGAGGTAAGGTTGAGATATGTCCCAGGCGAAAAATTCAGCATTGAAGCATCATATAATTACAGAATTTCGATGTATGACATGAATGAAGAACAAGGTATGGCAGGTGTTTCAGAACTTACTGCCAGGACATTTAAAGTGATAGCAAAGTATTCTCCCAGTGAAAGCTTTACTCTCACAACACGCATTGATTACAAGGTTGCTGATGATCCGTACAGCAAGGGCATGCTGATGTTACAGGATATTAATTACAGGTTCCGTAAGATGCCGGTCACAATCTGGTTCAGACATTGCATTTTTAATACGGATGACTGGAATTCGAGGCTTTATACTTATGAAAATGATCTTATAAACAGCTTCAGCATACCGGCATTATCAGGGAAAGGGAGCCGCATATATTTAATGGCAGAATTGGAGATCGGAGATGTTGCTGAACTAAGGGTTAAATATGGTCTGACCACTTTGATTGAAGATGGAATTCCCCCGGGAGAAAAGGATGAACTGAGGATGCAGTTCAGAGTATGGTTCTAGGTTATCGTGCAATCGTGCAATCATGAATTTTTAGTATATTCTTTGAGACGTTTTTGGGCTATTTTAAAATATCCTGAATCTTTTTCATATCCGATAAATTCTCTGTCCAGAGCAATACAGGCAAGGCCGGTGCTGCCTGTGCCCATGAACGGATCCAGCACCATCTGGTTCTCAAAAGTTACCAGCTTTGTCAGGTGCAGCATAAGATCCACCGGTTTAAGTGTCGGATGGTAATTATAATCTTCGGCATGCTGACGGACTTTAGGAACAACAAAAAACTTATCATATCCGTCTTTAAACTCCTCTGTGCGCAAAATATTTGATGTTACTCTACCCACGGGGTGAGGATTATGACCTACATCCTTTTCACCTTTTGCATATGGTATTCTTGTTGCATCAATATTCAATACGCCAGTTCCATATTTAATAACATTCTTAGCAACAGTCAGCTTCTTTTCCAGCGGTTTCTGAACCATAACTATTGGCTCATATGCCGGTTTGATTCCAAGCCCCGCACCTATATATTTCTTACCTGATCCGGAAACCGGTTCATATTTAAGTTTCCCATCCTTATTTTTATAGCTGCCGGTACCTCCCTTCTTATACCCCTGTACATAGGAATACCTGCCGATAACTTTACTTTCAACACCTGATTCTGCATCAATTTCCAATGCAATATTTCTGTTTTTAGGCATCCCGTTAAGGAAAGCCCAGAATAAAATATCCTTAATTACAAATCCTGTAACTTCAATATCTGCCATTAAACGATGGAGCAGTCTGATTGAAGAAAAAACCAGCATAAATGCACCGGGTTTGAGTACACGCAGGCAGTCTGTCCATATCTGTTTGTCAGGGAGGCCTTTGTCCCAGTAGTTATTCTGAAATGATATACCATAAGGAGGGTCCGTGATAACCGCATCGACTGTACTTCTTTTAACTTCCTCCAATCCGGAACAATCTTTAAGATATATCTTAAATTTACCCTTCATTATTTTTCATTGGAGTGGTTTATTGCCAGATACTGATAACCTATTTATTCTCAGGTGTTTTAATGTCACGGATGTTAAGCTGGAGATTCTTATTACCCCGGAACTCATTCATTTCCACTGAATAACAGATATCAAACGGATTTCCTCTCCTGATATATTCAAAATGATTTGCCTGTCCGAATGCAATGGCAGGCAGTGTTCTTGTCCCCGTTGATTCCTGGCACAGATCAAGCTTAAGATGCTCGCCATTGGCTCCGACCATGCGTCCTGTTCCGCTGTCAAAAACACTTTTTGACATAAATACCGGCGACATATTTTCAGGGCCAAACGGCTGGAACTGGCTCATCACCTTGAAGAACTCCTCGTTAATCTCTGAAAAAGAGAGTTCGGTATCAACCAGCACCCTGGGCAGCATCTGGTCCTCGGTAATGGTGCTGTTAACGTATTGTTCAAATCTTTTAATAAAAGGCTGTATATTTTCTTTCTTAAGGGTGAGTCCTGCTGCAAACATGTGTCCGCCAAAACTTTCAAGCAGGTCACTGCATGCTTCAATAGCCTGGTAAAGATCATAGCCCTGCACCGACCTGGCTGATCCCGTGGCAAAGCCATTTGATTCGGTAAGGATTACCGTTGGCCGGTAATACGTTTCAATGAGACGGGAAGCTACAATACCTATTACTCCCTTTTTCCATGATGGATTGAAAAGAACAGTTGTTTTGGCGTTTGTTGTCCGCTGGTCCTCAGATATCATCCTCATGGCTTCGGTGGTGATCACCCTGTCAACACTTCTGCGTTCTATATTGTAATTATTTATCTCTTTGCTGATCCCCACAGCCACTTTTGAGTCATTCGCAATAAGAAGCTCAACTGCCCTGCCTCCTGTTTCCATCCTGCCGGCAGCATTTATTCGCGGACCAAGCTTGAATACAACATCTTCAATGGTCAGTGCTCTGCAAACTTCAGCTTCCCTTATTATCTCCTTCAGACCCATTCTGGGGGATTCATTCAGCTGTTTAAGGCCGAAATAAGCCAGCACCCTGTTCTCTCCTGTAATCGGGAC
Organism: uncultured Rikenellaceae bacterium; assembly: GCA_964396955.1. Taxonomy (GTDB): domain Bacteria; phylum Bacteroidota; class Bacteroidia; order Bacteroidales; family VadinHA17; genus LD21. The sequence continues at coordinate 14,317 of CAYNGW010000015.1, forward strand.
AATGTCGGAAGCAACGCTGACAGCGACCAGATCGAGGTACCGGGCTATAGTACTGAAGGGAATTCCGCGGACCCTTGAATAGGCATGGATCAGCTTGAATCCCACCCCGCAACCTGAAAGTTCTTTATAGGGATAATTGCATCCGGGCTGTTTCGGATCAAGGACGGCAAGCGCTCCCGGTATTTCATCACCCGGGTAGTGGTGGTCGCAGACAATCACATCGAGCCCTTTATTCTTCGCATACCGGATCTTTTCAATTGCTTTTATCCCGCAATCAAGAGTGATGATGATCTTGCAGTTATTCTGGCTGGCAAAATCGATCCCCTGGAATGAAACTCCGTAACCCTCTTTGTACCTGTCTGGTATGTAATATTCAACATTTGAATACTGTTCCTTCAGAAATGAATAGACCAGGGCTACTGCCGTTGTTCCGTCAACATCATAATCGCCATATACAAGTATTTTTTCATTTCTCTTGATTGCTGTCGACAGACGATCGACAGCGATATTCATGTCTTTCATCAGGAAAGGATCATGAAGGTAGTCAAGACTTGGATTGAAAAATGTCTGTGCTTCCCCCGGGGTTGTAATACTCCTCTGTACCATCAGATTTGCCAGTGATTCAGAGACTCCAAGCGCATCCGCCAGCTGTTTCACTACAACACTATCCCCCCTCTCCTTGATAATCCATTTCTTTTCCATCAGCTTTTCATATTTGTCCAGTCCAGGTTAAAGACATCTCTGAGCTTTTTTCTGACAACGATCTTTACTTCATCTATATCCTGTTTCTTGCCGAGTTCTTTTTCAAGTGAGGTTACTCCCTTGTCAGTAAATCCGCAGGGATAAATGTGGTTGAAATATGTGAGGTCCGTGTTAACGTTAAATGCGAATCCATGCATCGTCACATATCTGCTGGCTTTTACGCCAATAGCGCATATCTTTCTCGCTTTCCCTTTAACCTCAGGATCAAGCCATACACCTGTTCCTCCTTCCAGCCTTGATCCTTTCAGATTAAATTCACTCATTGTATTTATTATGGCTTCCTCAAGCCTGAAAATATATTCCTTCAGACCTATCCTCATGACCTCCAGGTCAAAGATAGGATATCCCACTATTTGCCCGGGACCATGATAGGTTATGTCTCCGCCCCTGTCAATCCTGAAAAACTTTGCATCCCTCGCCCTGAGTTGTATATAGTCGAGCAGGAGATTATTTTCAGAACCGCTTTTCCCGAGAGTATATACATGAGGATGTTCAACAAAGATCAGGGTGCCTGGCTGATATACGGTATCTGAACTGCCTGCATTTCCCCTTTCTTTTTTACTGATTATAAGCTCTTTGAAGATTGCTGCCTGGTAATCCCAGGTTTCCTTATAATCCATCAATCCAATGTCCTCATATTTAACACTATAGCTCAATTATGATCCCCCATTTTTGCTGCTGCAATATAATCAAAATTATCCGGCCCTGACATGTTTCTCTGCATGAAAAGAGGATCGCACAAGAGGACTGCTTTCAACAAATTCAAATCCTTTATTTAAAGCCAGTTTCCCGTATTCTTCAAACTTCTGCGGGGTAATATACTCAACCACTTCCATATGCTCCGCTGAAGGTTTAAGGTATTGTCCCAGGGTTAATATTCTGCATCCTGTTTTTACCAGATCATCCATGGTTTCATACACTTCATGCCCGTTCTCTCCCAGCCCGAGCATAAATCCCGATTTTGAAATTTTCCCCTTTTCTGATATATACCTTAAAACGCCAAGACTACGCTCATATTTTGCTTTTGTCCTGATCAGGGGAGTGAGCCTTTTTACAGTTTCGATATTATGCGATATGATATCAGGCGAGCCTTCAATTATTTTCTGAATATTTTCCGGTTCCCCGTCAAAGTCGGGGATCAGTGTCTCTATTGTTATCCGCGGATTTTCTTTTTTTATGCTCCCGATAACCTGTGCCCAGAAGGAGGCGCCGCCGTCTGGCAGGTCATCACGGTCAACGGATGTGATCACGCAATGCCTGAGTCCCAGTTTCTTTATCGATTCCGCAAGACGCTGAGGTTCATCAGGATCGGGTGGTAAAGGTCTCCCTGTTCTTGTATTGCAGAATTTACATGCCCTTGTGCATATATCACCAAGAATCATGAAAGTTGCGGTTCCTGCATTCCAGCAATCACCGATATTGGGACAGTTTCCGCTGGTACAGATGGTATGAAGCCTGTTGTTATCAACCAGGCTTTTTACCCGGGAATAATTTTCCCCGCTTGCACGCTGCATTTTAAGCCATCCCGGTAATCTTCTGCCTTTTTGCATCCTGAAGTTTTAATTGCTGCAAAAATACAAAAACTCCGTGGTATATTCACATGTACTCACTCGTGCTGGCGCGGATTTACAATCATGCCATAAATATTTTAGCACCGATTACAAATCGGCGCTAGCAAGAATTTTAATTATATTTGTTTGATCTGAAAACTAAACTTCAAATAATATATCCTATGGCACCAGATGAAATAAAAATCAACCGCAGCTACCAGACAGTTATCGGTGATTTTTCGAAAGTTGGTATCCGTCCTGTTATTGATGGCCGTGAACGCGGGGTAAGGGAATCTCTCGAAAAACAAACCATGAATATGGCCAGGAATGCCGCCAATCACATTTCAGGAAACCTGAAGTATCCCAATGGAAAGTCTGTTGAGTGTGTGATTGCTGATACCACTATCGGCGGAGTTGCCGAAGCAGCAGCCTGCGCTGAGAAGTTTAAAAAATCAGGTGTGGGAGTCAGTCTTACTGTCACTCCCTGCTGGTGCTATGGCAGCGAGACAGTTGATATGGATAATACTGTCCCAAAAGCAATCTGGGGCTTTAACGGCACTGAACGTCCGGGGGCAGTTTATCTGGCTGCTGCACTGGCCGGCCATACCATGAAAGGATTGCCGGTATTCGGCATTTATGGTCATGATGTTCAGGATGCAGGTGACCAGACTATACCTGATGATGTAAGTGAAAAGATACTGAGGTTTGTGCGTGCAGGTCTCGCTGTTTCTTACATAAAGGGAAAATCATATCTGTCAATGGGTTCTGTTTCAATGGGTATTGCCGGATCAATCGTCAGGGAAGATTTCTTCCAGGAATATCTCGGGATGAGGAATGAGTATATAGATATGAGTGAATTTAACCGCCGTTTAAATGAGGAAATATATGATAAGGATGAATTCAGGAAAGCACTTGCCTGGACAAAAAAGTACTGTAAGGAAGGAAAGGACCTGAATGCAAAACCCAAATCAAGAGCCTGCAAGGATGAAGAGTGGGAGATCGTGGTAAAAATGACAATGATTGCCCGTGATCTTATGGTGGGTAATCCCAGACTCAAAAAGCTTGGTTTTGGAGAAGAAGCCAACGGGCATAATGCGATACTTTCGGGATTCCAGGGACAAAGGCAATGGACTGACCACATGCCGAATGGCGATTTCCTTGAGGCAATACTTTGCTCCTCCTTCGACTGGAATGGAATCAGACCTCCTTATCTTGTTGCTACTGAGAATGATGCGATGAATGGAGTGCCGATGCTTCTTGGATGTCTTCTCACCAATACTGCCCAGATGTTCTCTGACATCCGCACTTACTGGAGCCCGGCCGCACTAAAACGGGTAACAGGAACCAAGCCTGCAGGACTGGCTTCCAACGGCATTATTCACCTTATAAACTCTGGCGCTTCAGCTCTTGATTTTTCAGGAAGGCAGACAAGGAAAGGAGAATCATGCATAAAACCCTGGTGGGAAATAACAGGAAAAGATGCTGCCGAATGCCTGAAAGCAACTTTGTGGGAACCCGCAAATACAGGATATTTCAGAGGGGGAGGATACTCATCACAATTCAACACAAAGGGTGTAATGCCGCTTACAATATCAAGGATTAACCTGGTGAAAGGGCTTGGACCGGTGCTTCAGCTGGCCGAAGGCTGGACGGTTGAGCTCCCTGCTAAAGCCCATAAGATATTGACTGACAGAACAGATCCTACATGGCCAACGACATGGTTCATACCAAGGCTTACCGGCCAAGGTCCCTTTACTGATGTTTATTCGGTCATGGCAAACTGGGGCGCCAACCATTCTGCATCAAGCTATGGGCATATTGGCGCCGACCTGATAACTCTGGCTTCAGTGCTCAGGATACCGGTATGCATGCATAATATCCCTGATGATAAGATATTCCGGCCCAGCTCATGGAATGCCTTCGGAATGGATAAGGAAGGATCGGATTACAGGGCATGTACGAATTACGGACCATTATATAAATAAAGGCATTAAGGCGTTAAGGCACATTATTGATAAAATAATATGGAAAAAGATGGATGATGTTCAGGAGACACCAAAGATTGAGTTGGAGTATGAGACCTTAAAAGACCTGGATAGAACACGTAAATGGACAATGTTCCTTGCTATTCTGGGATTTATCGGCATCAGTATCCTGCTGATAGTCGGTATATTCACAGGTGTTTTCATGTCTGTCTTTAATAAAGGTGATACGGCGACCAGTTATCCGGGGTGGCTTGTTTGCATAATTTTTATTGCAGCTTCCGTAATTTATTTCTTCCCCATATTTTTTATTTTTCGTTTCTCAAAATTCATATCGGGTGTGGTTAAAACCCAAAGTACGGAGGAGCTGAAAAAAGCCTTCAAAAACCTGAGATCATATTTCACTTATATTGGCATCCTTGTTATTGCAATGCTTGTGATCTATATTATTGCTTTCCTGTTACTTGGGACTTCATTCACGTTTCTGAAGGATCTGGGGTGAGTGCAAAAGGTGATATCGTAATAGTATTTGACGTTGGCGCAACCAACGTAAGAATCATTGCCATAAACAGCAAAGGCATCATAAATGCTTCAGAATCAATCCCAAACAACACAAAGCCAGATCCTTTTTATCCTGCATTCAGGATCTGGGATGTGGATGAGATCTGGAAAAAGATGTGCAGGGCATCAAAAAAGGTCATCAGGCAGATCAATCCAGGCGATATTGCCGGAATAACAGTAACTGCATTCGGTGTCGACGGAACTCTCTTTGACAGGTCAGGAAAGATGCTTTACCCTGTAATTTCGTGGCAGTGTGAAAGGACTGCTCCGGTAATGGCCGGCATTGGTAAATATATTCCCCTTGCTGATCTGTACAAAGAGTGCGGTGTTCTTCCCTTTACTTTCAATACAATAAACAAACTGATATGGTTTGCCGAACAAAAACCTGGTCTGTCTGAAAAATGTCACAGGTTTCTTTTTATGCCTTCAATCTTTTCATATATGCTTACAGGTGAAATGGTTAATGATACGACCATGGCAGGAACATCAATGATGACAAATCTTTCCGCCAGGAGATTTTCAGAAACCATTCTTAACCGTATAGGATTCCCGGCAGACAAGTTTGGTGAAATTGTTGAAGCCGGGACAATAACAGGCATTGTTAACTCCAGGGCATCATCACAGACCGGTATCCCCACAGGTGTTCCCGTTGTTGCCACCGGACATGATACCCAGTTTGCGATTTTTGGTTCAGGAGCAGAAATGAATCAGCCTGTTCTCAGTTCCGGTACCTGGGAAATACTTATGGTCCGTTCGGAAAAATGCCGGTCAGGGAAAGAACAGCTTGATATGGCCATTACCACTGAACTTGATTCTCGTCCTGGTTTGTATAATATTGGCAATCAATGGATTGCTTCTGGAGTGCTGGAATGGGCGAGAAAGAATCTGTATAGTGATATCAGGAACGATGTATATGAAACAATGATATCCGGTGCGGAAAAAGTCCCGGCAGGTTGTAACGGAGTAAAGGTGGTGCCCAGGTTTTATGAAGAGCTGAAAGGCAAGCAGGGAGGCCAGATCCTTGGACTAACCATGGAATCAACCCGTGATGAGATCTTCAGGGCAATGCTTGAGGCTCTTTCAGAGAGACTCGTCGAAGGGAAGAGAGCTCTGGAAAAAGCCGGCGGATTTAAAACTGAAAGCATCCTGTGCGTCGGGGGAGGATCAAAGAACAGGCTGTGGAACATGTTAAGAGCAGATTACACTGGTGTGCCGGTTAAGATCATCGATCAAAAGGAGACAACTGTACTGGGAGCATCACTTTTTGTGCAGGCAGCATGCGGAAATGCTTTATCACCTGAAGACGCAAGATCGAAAATTAATTATAAAACAGAAATAATTGAACCAAAATAACCCCCCTGCCCCCCTTCTTCGCCTTCGCGTAGCCGTT
>CAYNGW010000016.1:0-20394 GCA_964396955.1 uncultured Rikenellaceae bacterium
AGCATCCAGGAGGTCTTATTGCGGTAACCGTTCAATGTCTGTTACTTTATTTTCTATCTCATTCCCCTGCCCCCTTCTCCCGGGAGAGAAGGGAATGAAAAACCAATGTTTATCAATCAAATAGCCCCTCTCTCCTGGGAGAGGGGTTGGGGAGAGGTATATAAATTATCTTTTTTTAAAAATATTTATTTTTCCACTTTCTTTTTTCTCAGGGACTGGTTCCTCTTCTCCTTTTGCAGTATCAGTTTCTTCCCATGTTATTCTGAAACGGGGTTCACCTGCGGCAGGCTTTTCAGGGACAACCGTATCATTCTTAAACCATCCGTACTCTTCATTCAGAATTGTTTTCAGGGTCTGCCTTTCCGTTTTGATGTCGTTCCTGATCTCATTTCCTGCGGCCTTGATATCATACCCGACCTTAACATTATCTCCCTTGTCTTCAATTTTCAGGAGGACGGACGTGCGTCCAAGCCCGTCATCTTTTACTGCTCCGAATTCAGTAGTATTGGGTTTGGGTTTTTTGAGCTTCCTGCTCAGTATTTCCGACAGAAGGACCTTTACATGATATTCATAATCATTGTCAAAACTATGTTTCCCGTTGACCTCCAGATCAGCTGCTGATGATTTTATATCCATCTGGGGAATATACAGGAAATTATTCCTTATGAAGAAATCATTTTCAAGCTGTTCAAAGCTTATATTCTCAAGCTCGGAGAGCTCGATGAATGAAGAAAGCTCTTTTACAGGCTGGAAATCGATAAGTGCGCCATTTACAAGAACATATTTGCCTTCGGCATTAATTGATTTTATGTCAATCTTCCTGAAAGAGTCAGCGGGAAGAAGCAGGGAAAGGGAACCGGAAAGATTCCCCTTTATGTTTTCTGCTTTCAGAAAATCCTGGCCGAAATTATTGAATGACCTGAATGCAGAATTGATATTTATATCGTCAAGATCAAAACTTCCCCTGGCATTGAATGATTTATCCGCATTCTGAACTATGAAACCATTGCCGGAAATCATTCCGTCTAAAGAATTTAATCTTAAGGTTTTAAAATTGACAAGCCGTGGTTTGTAACTGAGGGTTCCGCTAATTTTTTCTGCCCTGAATTGCCTGAAGCTGAAAGTGTCAATGACAAAATCCAGATCAAGAATTATATCCTTAGGGAGAGAATAAGTTTTTTCTCTTATGGAAGATGAATCGGCTTCTGATGCTGCAGGGAATAAAGATTCAGGAATAAGATGGCCGCACCTGATGCTGGCAGATACAACCAGTATTTCAGGCTTGCCGGCGAGCCATTCGGGAAGTTCTTTAAAGATCCCGTTTACAATGAATTTATGATCCTTATAATCAAACCGGAGATTATCTGCTATTACGGAATCTTTTAAAACCAGGTTTCCGTTGACATGGCTGATCCTTATCCTTTCGTTCTTTAAACCAACTGAAAAGGAATTAAAAGCCAGATGCGCCTCGGGATTCAATTCCAGTATATCCCGGAATGAGTATTTGTCCTTCTTCGGAAAAGAACCCTCCATTATAAGATCGATATCTATAAAACCTTCAGATGATGATATTGTCTTGATCCTGAAAAAATCTTTCAGCCCGGCAGGGATCACCTTACCTTTTAATTGAAGTGTCCCATTCAAAGAATCAAAATTACTGAGAGATAAAGATCCGGAGTATTTTGCTGAGCCAAGGTTTCCACTGAAATTATCCAAAGTAAACAAGCTCGTTCCCGGGATCCGTTCCGGACCGTTTGTAAAGAATCCTGAAAGCGAAACACTGTTCAGGCTCAGAGCTTTATCCATCAGTGTAACGGAGCCGTCATTCAGCAGAAATTTAACTTCAATTCCCGGATATAAAGTCCGGGTCATTAATCCCTTAATACTGCTGGTGACCTGTAATACACCAGCAGGATTATAATCGGATATTTTCTTCAGGAATTCTTCCGGGAGATACTTCTTAATTCCCTGAAGATCAAGATTCTCTCCGGTCAGGGATAAATCAAGCATATCATCTGCAGAAACAAAACCCCTGAGTCCGAATGAATAATTATCAAATTTAAGTGATCCTTTATCGAAAACTGTTCCGCTGTCGGAACTATGGAGACTTAAATCCAGATCAGCTGAGACGGGATTTGTTATTCTTGTATTGTAAAGCTGGAAATTATTGATCTGCATTACTGAAACGGCTGTAAAGTCAATTTCATTACCGGAGATCCTGCTCTTCAGTTGACCATTTTCTATCACCCCTTCAATTATCAGCTCCGTAGCGAGGTTATTGTAATATGCCTTAAGGTCATCAAGTGAGATCCTGTTAAGATCTATGGTAAAATCACTGTCTGTATCTTCACCGGTTTCGATTGTAATATCATAATTGACCATTCCTGCAGTGTCGGTGTACAGCCTCAGCAATCCTTCCTTAACTCCGATTCTTTCAATATTATAAATCCCATGGTAAATGTCTGTAATGTCGAATTCAATAAATATTGATTTTGCAGCCAGAAGAGTATCGGTATTTATCCCTGAAAAGGCGCTACTGTCAAAGCCCGGAGATGAATGCACAAGAACGTTTTTCAGATCAAGGGTAGCTTTTGGGAATTTTTTCAGGAACGATAACCTGACAGATTCAAATTCAAATTTGGTGGAAATACTTTTATTGAGGGACCTGAGAATAAAACCGGCAACTTTATCCTGCATAAGGAATGAAGCAGTAAAAAGAGCAATAATAACTGCAATGATCAGAACAGCAAATATTTTGAGTATTCTGAAGAATAGTCTCATATCCATCTACTGATATCCGGCAACAGGCCGGATATCAGTGAACAAAGATAATTCATTATTGGTAGTTCAGGTCACATTCGGGATATCAGTCATTGTTTTAATATTGTGATTTCCCGGAATGCTTATAATGCTTATTGTGTGAAATGAGTAATTTAAAATATTAAATATCAACATTTTGCCACTCAACACGCTTCCTGTTCCGGTTATGATCTTTATCACTTCGTTAGCCATAAATGTTCCTGCAATCCCGGGAAGGACACCCATTATACCAACATCAGCCGGAAGCGGGTTCTTATATTTTTTACTGTCTGAATACGGATTATAACACCTGTAGGTCGGCCCTCCCTGGTAATTAAATACGGAAACCTGTCCTTCGAATTTATAAATTGCCCCATGTACCATTGGTTTTCCAAGGATAACACATGAGTCATTGATAATATATCTGGTTTCGAGATTATCAGTTGCATCAACAATCATATCGAAATCCTTCAGGATACGGAGAGAATTTGAGGCATCCAGCCGGAGGTTGAAAATTTCTATTCCAACCAGGGAATTCAGATGCTCAAGGCGATCCCTTGCAATTATTGATTTGAGCTTCCCGACATCATTCGAACCATATAATAATTGTCTCTGAAGGTTTGTTTCATCAACCATATCATATTCAACCATAGCTACCTTTCCCACACCTGCGGCTGCAAGGTACTGCAGAACGGGACATCCGAGGCCGCCGGCACCAATAACAACAACGCTGGCCTTCTTCAGCTTCTCCTGTCCCTCCCTGCCGATTTCAGGTATCATGATCTGCTTTTTATATCTCCGGATCTCCCGGGGTATTAATAATTCGTCCGCCATTGTATTATAATCATGGATGATTTGCAAATATACAGCAAAAAAATAGCGTCACGATGTATCGCGACGCTACAACAAATGGAATGAAAAACTATCAGTCAACAGTGAATGCAAGGCCTATTTCAAATGGGAACAGATCAATGCCATCCGGGCTTTTACCCGGTTTGAACAGAGGTGTAAGATAATATGTGCCGTAAATATGGAAATTTTCGAATCCGAAACGGGCTGTGGCACCATACCTGAGAAGATTCAGGCTGAAATCACCGTCTGAGCTGATCTTGTCGCCATCCTCAAAAACCATTTTTGAATTTGAATATAGCTTGACAGCTCCTACGGGGCCAAATGCCAGGTTGAGAGTATGATAATCGGCAGGTATCTGAATTTCAAGAAGTAAAGGAAGATTCAGGTATACTGTGGATAGCTTCGATTTCTTCAGTACTACTCCAGGATCAAGTATTTCAATAATACCGCCTTCACCCTTTTGAATATTGTTATTGCCATCAAACCTGTAGTTGTTCCAGTTAACACCAAGCCCTGTAACAATTCCGAAATGCCTTGTTAATCCCAGGCTTAGTTGTGAAAAATTAAAATTGAAGTTATATGACTTTGATGAGTGGAGAGTCATGTAATCAATGCTTTCCGGCAATGTGAGACTGTTATCGGCAGTAAGGTAATTATTCACACCTGCCTCAATGGCAGACCAGTGACCTTTGAACTGGCTCCTTCTGTGTGCATGGTCATCCTCGAATGAATCTTCATCATTATCATCATACTTTTCAAATTGAATCTTTGATTCTCCTTTTTCAAGGGATTCAAGGATAACTACTCCGCGGTTCCCGACTTTCACCTTCACGGCATCTTTGTCATCCTCAATAACAACCAGGTCCTTGCCCACAATGACCCTGGTAATTTCATTTGTGTCTGTGACGGTCTCCTGCCGTCCGGGTTCTTTCTTTTCAGCCGGGATCTCCTGGCTGAACCCCTGGGATAATATTGCTGCAAACAATATTATTATTCCGTTTTTTTTCATGACTGTCCTTTTAAACGTTTCTGTTGCTGGGACGAAAAACATGTTTAAAAAGTTACAGTGAGGGATTGGATTTTTTAACGGGAGCATTGAATTTCAACACCCTTGAACTGAAATATATTGATTTCAGGTCACCCTCATCATCATTGGTTTTTACCAGGGCCATTTCCCATCCGAGAAGCTTATTTAAACCTTCAATGCCGGCTTCGGCAATTTCATATGATTTAAGCGGAGAATCATTGAATTCTTCATCTTTCAGGATCTTTTCCCTGAATACACCGGCAATAAACCTGCTTAACCTGCTTCTTTCACTGTCGAAGTACAAAGGTTCTTTAATAACAATGTTTGAAGCGGTTAATGAAGGATTGTCTATTCCCGTATTGATTTCAACATTTGAAAAAACAGGTACCGCGGAGATGAAAGATCCGGGGCCTGGCTCTCTGAATGATGAAGAATCGGCCGGCAGAAAAACAACCGGCTGGTTTGTGACTGCAAAAAGATCCGGTACGGAGATTTTATCACCGGCGCTTTTGCCAGGTGTTTCTGCCTGGTATGGTTTTTCGAAAGCAAGATCCTCTTTATAGATTATAACTGTACCCGGACGAAGAAGAATTGTATCGTTAAATGAATTTTCAGCAAGACCTTCATTCCTAATTTTATTTGAACGGGGGAAAACAATAAAGCTGATAATTAAAACAGCAACCGTTGCCGCTGCGCTTAACCCCATTACTGAAAAACGCATTATCCTCTCTGTACGCGTTTTCTTTATTAGCAGGCTCTTATATTTATAACGGAGATCAGGAGGTATCAGCCTGGTTCTCTGAACTGTATCAAACAGTTTCCTGTTTTCTGGATTTGCAGAAATATTCTCTTTCAGGTCTTTAATCTGTTCATCTGAAAGGTCGTTTTCGAGATATGCAACTGAAAGATATTCAACCTGGGAGGAATGAAGCTGCAGGGGAGTCCTTTTCAGCGGCTTTTTCGTCAAGGGTGCTTTGTTTTCAGGTTCAAGGCGGGTTATTGACAATGAATCTGCCTCCTCCCTGAGATCAGGATTTTCTTCAAGGAAAGCCATAAGCTGTTCTGTACGGGTTTCATCAAGATTACCGTCGAGCCAGTCAATCAGCCATATTTCATAATTTGATCTGTCAGGTTTCATGGCTACAGAACAGTTTCAATTTTACCGATATAATTCCTGAGGGCAACCCTGCCCCTGTAAATGGATATTTTTACCTGGGCTTCAGTAAGTCCTGTTATCTCCCCTATTTCCTTATAGCTATAACCTTCATAATCACGCAAAAGCAGAGATGTTCTCTGTTGTTCAGGCAACCGTTCAAGAGCAGAATGCAGTATTTCATTCAGATCGGAATACTGTGATTCATGCAACAGGTCATATTCCCGGAAATCTTTCAGGACCATCATTCTCTTTTCTTTCCGGATAATGTCAATCATGGCATGATAAGCTGTTGAGAATAACCAGGATTTAACCACAACAAATTCTATTTCAGTAACATGCCTCCACAGCTTTTCATAGCTGTCCTGGACGATATCGTTTGCCCGGTCTTCATCCTTAAGGTCAGCCCGGATGAAGCGGTAAACAGAATCGGCATATTCTTCAACAGTCCTGTTATATTCTTGTACTGTCATAAACCGGATTACGATGCAAAGACGAATAAAAGAGAAAAATGTTACAAATAAAAAATCCCCTCGCCCTTCGGGCACTCCCCCTGAGAGGGGGAGACAAATCCAATGAATAAGATGTAATTAAGTATATACCAAAGAATTAGCCCCCCTTTAAGGGGGGGTGGGGGGTGAAAGATCAGGCTATTTCTTCGGCTGGTAAACCCTTACCCAGTCGATCTCCATAGCAGTCATGCTGCTGATCGGTTTGTCAAGACCTCCGGAAAACAGGATATACATCGGATCCTGAGGGATATCTGAGGTCTGGACAAATGCTTCAGTATCATTTACTTTCCAGACGAGCTTGTCGGGGGTCCATTCAAGGGTAAAAATATAGAAATCGTTAGCATATTTCGAGCCGACAGAACCCTTTGCCTTTTTTTCAACCGCTGCAAAGTAATCAAACTGCACCTTGCCTTTTGCAGTGCGGCAGACATCAATATGAGGTGTTATTTTATCGGCGAGCATCCAGAAAGCGCTTTTGGCCGCCGGATTTCCGAGCTTGACCTTTGCTGAGAAAGTACCATATTTCTGCCTGAAACTTTTCCCGGTATTTATAATTCCAGAAGTAAAGGCAAATTCCTTAGTTTTAAAACCATCAACACTCCATACCTTGCCCTCCTTCTTCTGCGGTTTAGTGATAATCTTAAGCAGGCTGTTGCGGATTTCAAAATTCTCTTTTTCTGTAAATGCCTGAAGATCATTGCCTACAGTATAGTTATCCTTGAGCAGCTTATCACCCCAGTAGTAGTTTGTGAGCCATTTTTGAGTATCCAGCCTGTCTCCGTCAAATTCGTCGCTGAATATCAGCTCCCTGTTTTTCAGGACATCGAATTTATTTGAATCCTTAACCTTGAAGTACCACAGAATATCCTCATTCTTTTTAAGCTTGTCATATTCCTGCAGCTGCTTGAACATTTCTGATTTTTCAAATCTTTTCTTGTCAAGAAGATAATTCTTCCTTTCCTTGAAATCATTTGAAGCGACATATTCTTTTAGTTCATTGTACCGGGCAAGCCGGGTTGATCCGTCAGTATTCCGGAAATTGGCGTACTCCTTTGATTTCTTGAATGTATAGTAATCCCTGATCTCAGAGCTGGATTTGAGACGGTTGAATTCCTGAAGCTTTTTGTCATCATCAGATCCCCTGAATTCCTTTGTCTTCATTTTTTCTTTGAATTCCATGGACTGCACAAGTTTTTCAAGAGATTCATAACCTGCGATCTTGTCAGAGCCATCAAGTTCCCGGAATTTTTTAAGGGCCGAACCGGCCACAGTCCTGAAATAGAGTACAATATCTTTTGCTTTCTGAAGGGAGAGGAACTCTTTTTCTTTCGCATATTCCTCTGAACTTTTATAGCTGAGCGACTCAATCTCCTTCTTTTTCTGAAGGAAATCTGATGAAGTAACCAGCTCTTTAAGCTCATTATATTTTTTCAGGGTGTCTGACTCTGCAAATGTGTTAAGCTTGTCAAATTCAGCTATCAGCGCTTTTTCAGCCTGTTCAGTTTTAGCAGTTGACGGGATCATTCCCAGAAGAAACTTGAGACTTGCCATTGTAAATTTATTTTAGGTACAACTGATAAAGATAGAAAATCTTTTCTGAATAATTAAAACGGGATTTCAAATATTAGATTTCAGGAATAACGGAATGATGAATTGATTGTTGCAAAATGAACAAAATTTGTCAATGAAAATCCCCTGAAGAATTATTTGATATCGTAAATATAAACCTGCATTTTGCAGATCAGGAATTATATTCTGTCAATTCAGAAGAAAAAAACATAAAAAAAATTTGGAAGTAATTATTATTATGTTTTATCTTTGACTAACCGTTCAGTCATAAACATGTCACCAAGGACACCAAAACAGTTTGAAGAGATCAGAGAGGAAAGAATAAACCTGATAATGGATACCGCTCTTGAGCACTTTGCAAAGGAAGGGTATCATGCTACAACGATAAATCATATCGCTCAGCATGCGGGGATTTCAAAAGGATTGATGTATAATTATTTTAAAAGCAAGGATACTCTGCTGAAAGCGATAATTGAAAGATCTGTATTGGAGGTTTACAAGGATTTTGATATCAACAGGGATGGATATCTTTCTGAAGAGGAATTCGAATATTTTGTAAGAAGAATATCAGTTATATTAAAAGAGAAAAGATCATTCTGGCGTTTATTTGTTCAGATCCTTATGCAGAGTGATGTCAGAAAGCAGTTTCAGGATTCATTTCTGGGATCCGATTCGTTGATTAAGTCCGGAATCAAACCCAGAGAGGATCTTTTTGCATCCAGGATCATGAAAATAATCACTGATTATTTCATGAGAAAGAAAACCATAAAAGGAAAAGATTATGATCCCATGCTGGATATTCAGATGTTCCTGATAACGATTAAAGGTTTTGCAATAACAGCTATTTACGCCGAAGACACTGAGGAGACTGATTATGAAAACACAGTCAATAAAATTATTGAGCTTTATAAATAAGAAAACAATGAAAACGAATATAAAAACAGTTCTGTCACTGATTCTTCTTTTGGGTATAACTCCCTGTCTGACAGCCCAGAATTTATCTGCTACGGAAATTATCAGGAAAGCTGATGAAAAGTTCAAAGGAGAACAAACTGGCTACAGCGTTATGACAATGACCATTGTAAGGCCGACCTGGCAAAGGACCGTCGAATTCAAATCCTGGGCGAAGGAGGATGACTATGCGCTGACTCTCATCACGGCACCGGCAAGGGAAAAAGGACAGTCTTTCCTCAAGCGCAAAAACGAAATGTGGAGCTGGAATCCCGCTATCAGCAGGCTGATAAAGCTGCCGCCCTCAATGATGTCGCAGGGCTGGATGGGATCTGACTATACAAACGATGATATCCTCAGGGAGTCGTCAATAGTGGATGATTATACGCATAATATTGAAGGAGAGGAGGAGATAAACGGCAGTGTATGCTGGAAAATAAAGCTTACAGCCAAAGAAGATGCAGATGTACTATGGGGTTCCCAGATCTGGTGGGTGGACAAGAAAGAATTTATTGTACTGAAAGCTGACCTGTACGATGAGGACGGTTACCTGGTAAGGTCCGAAAATGCATCCGACCTCAAGGTCCTTGACGGAAGACTCCTGCCCACGCTTATTGAACTGGTACCTGCTGAAACGGAAGGACAAAAGACAATCCTGAGAATAGTTGAAATGAAGTTTAATATGAACCTGGAAGAAAGCTTTTTCTCCCAGCAGAATATGAAAACTATCAGATGAAAAAGAGTTGCAAGTTACAGGTTACAGGTTTCAGATTAAGCAATCAACATGCAACATGAGTAGTTTTAACTATTGAGAATTAAGGTAAAATGAAAGATTATCAACTGGCATGGAAAAACCTCTGGCGCAACAAGAGAAGGACGCTGATCACTGCAGCCTCAGTTTTCTTTGCGGTCTTCTTTGCCCTTGTCATGCGTTCTTTCCAGCTCGGAGCCTACGACAGGCTTTTCAAGAATGTCATTGAATCATATTCCGGGTATCTGCAGCTGCAGCACATTGATTATTTTGATGACCCGAGTCTTGATAACAGTTTTAATATTGATCAGGCTTTGATAGATCAGATGAAGGAAGACCCAAATATAATTACTGTTGTGCCCAGACTTGAATCCTTTGCACTGGCAGCAGCGGGCAGCCATACACAAGGAGTGATTGTACTCGGAATAGATCCCCGGGGTGAAGATAAGGTCCTGAATATAAGCAACAAACTGGTCAAATTCAAACTTACATCCAAAACCATTGAAACATTAAAAAATGATTCAATACCTGACCGCACGAAGGAACTCCTGGATGTTTTCACCAATGAGGCTTATTCCAGCGAAGCCCGGCTTATGCTAGATCTTGGCATCAGCGATGAAGACAGCGCCACCATTCTTCCGGTAATCCGGAAGCACGCCTCTTTCAAAAATGCTTTCCTTACAGGAATGGAGACAAGCGAAGTAGTAATAGGCGATGGGCTCTCTGAATATCTTAAAACCGGGGTGGGAGATACAATCGTATTGATGGGCCAGGGTTATCATGGAACAACGGCAGCAGGTAAATATGTGGTTAAAGGGATTATCAAACTGCCTTCGCCGGAAATTGATAATGTAATTGTCTATATTCCAATTGAAACTGCAAGAGAACTTTATACTGCTCCCGGTATGGCAACCTCGGCTGTAATAAGCCTTAACAGCAATACCGATGATGATATTTCACAGACCGGAAAGCGCCTGCAAAATATTGTTTCTGAACCAATGACCATAAAGACATGGCAGGAACTGAATGCGCTTCTGGTCAACCAGATGGAAGCCGACAACAGGAGCGGGATGATCATGATAGCCGTACTCTATTTGGTAATCGCTTTTGGTGTCTTCGGAACCGTATTAATGATGATGGCAGAAAGGAGAAGGGAATTTGGAATGCTGGTATCGATAGGAATGAAAAAACGGAAACTGGCAAAAGTCATATCCCTGGAGATGTTACTTATCGGTTTTCTTGGTGTCGCAGCAGGTGCAGCCGCATCACTGCCGATTGTGTTTTACGGGCATTATCATCCTCTCAGGTTTACAGGAGAATTTGCGCGTATGTATGAGGATTATGGATTTGAACCTGTGATGCCTACGATGCTGCCCGATACTTTTTACCTGTGGCAGACGGTGGTTGTTCTGATCATTCTGATGATCGCAATAGTATTCAGCACACGCAAGATTTTCGGTATGAATGTTGTTAACGCGATGAGAGCTTAGAAAGGATAAAAATGATTACAGCAATAGCCTGGAAAAACGTTTGGAGAAACAAAACGAGAAGCCTGATAGTTATTACTGCGGTAACAATAGGCGTTTTCGCAGGGATTTTCTCAATGGCCGCGATAAACAGCTCGGTTGTGCAGAGACTTGATGCTGCCGTAAATGAAGAACTTTCACATATTCAGGTGAACAATAAGGATTTTAGAAGCAGTGCAGATATTCAGGATATTATAATCGATTATCCTGAAATTGTCTCTGCTCTTGAGTCCACCCCCGGTGTAACAAAAGTGACCGGTAGGATCATAATCAGGGGCATTGCCTCAACAGCCACGAAAAGCGCAGGTGTTGAGATAACGGGTATTGATGTTGAGAAGGAAAAAGAAATTTTCACCTTATCCGATAAGCTAATCCCCGGAACCGGGAGCTATTTTGAAACAGACACTAAATTCAACACAGTATTTGTAGGCGAAAAACTTGCCAAAGAGCTGAATATAATCAGATATATCATTACTCCTGAATCAATAATCTTTTTAAAGGAAGAAGGCATACCGGCAAATATTATTTCAAAGATTGAAGCACTTCAGGGACAACGATTTATCTCAGACAAGAAGTTCGTGAAAGCATACGAAAAAATCCTTGAACCAGGTGAAACAGAGAAATATGGCTGGAAGATCAAGGAAGCAGCCTGGTCGTACAGGGAAGGCTCAAAACTTATTCTCACATTTCTTGATGTGGACAATAACCAGACTGGTGCCGCCTTCAGGGTGAGCGGAATATTCAGGACTAACAATGATATGTTTGAATCACTTTCCCTGTTTGTTCCCATTGATGAGCTGAGACAGCTTACAGGGATGAAAGAAGGTGACTTTCACAGGGTGATAGCCAGGCTTGAGGATAATGACATCACCGACAGCGCAACCCCTGTAATAAGACAAAAACTAGCAGATTATGAGGTGCTTAACTGGAAGGAGATTCAGCCTGATCTGGCGATGATCGCTGATTTTATGGGGCAGATCTACGCTATTTTTATGGTGATAATACTTGCCGCCCTGGCATTCGGAATTGTAAATACAATGCTTATGGCGGTCCTTGAAAGGACAAGGGAGCTTGGAATGCTGATGGCGATAGGGATGAACCGCAGAAAAATATTCATCATGATAATGCTTGAATCAATTTTCCTGTCAATTGTCGGCGGTTTTGCAGGAATGGCTGTAAGTGAGGTTGTGATTGCAATCACAGGGAAGACCGGCATTAATCTCATGAAATATTCGGAAGGCATGGAAGCTTTCGGTTATTCAGCACACCTCTTTCCCACCATTGATACACAGTTCTTTGTAACAACAACAATTCTAATAGTGCTTACCGGAATACTGTCATCTATTTATCCGGCAAGAAAAGCATTAAAATTAAATCCTGTCGAAGCAATACGAACGGAGTAATAACCAGTAATAAAGAAAAGTCATGAAAGTTATAGAAATAAAAGATCTGCATAAAATATACAATTCAACCGAGGTGAAGGTACATGCAGTAGATGGTATTTCCCTTGATTTCCAGGAGGCAGAGTTTGCAGCAATTGTTGGGCCGTCAGGATCCGGGAAGACAACACTGCTAAATCTACTGGGAGGACTTGATCTTCCTACTTCAGGGCAGATACTTGTTGACGGAGTGGATCTTTCAAAACTGAAATCATCGGCTCTTATTGACTTCAGGATGAGAAATATAGGGTTTGTATTCCAGGCGTATAACCTGATCCCTGTCCTGACGGCAAAGGAAAATGTAGAGTTTATAATGTCGTTGCAAAAATGGGCTAAAAAAGAAAGGGACGAGAGAACATTTGAACTGCTGAAAGCGGTCGGACTGGACGACAGGAAAAACAGCAGACCAGCAAAAATGTCGGGCGGACAGCAGCAGAGAATTGCGGTCGCAAGGGCTCTTGCATCAAGACCAAAATTCGTTCTGGCAGATGAGCCAACTGCTAACCTCGATTCAAAATCAGCAACAACTCTGCTTGAAATAATGCATCAGCTGAATCATGAGGAAAATATAACCTTTATTTTCTCGACTCACGATCCTCGAGTGGTAAAAATGGCACACAGGGTAATCACTCTTGAAGATGGTAAAGTAGTTTCGGATGAAAAAAGGGAATAATGATTCCCCGAATCTCAAATATGAAAAAATTATTGATTTTCTCAGCTTTTCTGATCACCCATAATTCAGCAATTTTCTCACAGGAGGGAAAACCAAAACCATTTGAGCTGAACGGATACCTGACAACAATGCAGAGTGCAATGTTTGATACTCTTTCAGGTGCGTTTTTTTATGAGAACCTGTTGCATAACAGGCTCAATTTCGAAGGATTTATCAATGATAACATTACACTGGCCATCGAATTAAGAAACAGACTTTTTACCGGTGATATGGTCAGATCATATTATGGCTATTCAGATATGATAGGAACAGATGAGGGGTGGTTTGACATGTCATGGAATATCGTAGATGAAAACTCATTTTTCCTGAATACAACAATTGACAGACTCTGGCTCGATCTGAATTTTAACAAATTCCAGGCGAGAATAGGCCGCCAGAGGATTAACTGGGGACAAACCTTTGTATGGAATCCCAATGATATTTTCAACGCATATTCGTTCTTCGATTTTGATTATATAGAAAGACCGGGAAGCGACGCAATCAGGCTTCAGTATTATCCTTCGTTCTCATCGGCCGTTGAAGTTGCTGCCAAGATTGACAGTAAAGACGACGTTACTGCTGCTGGTTTATACCGTTTCAATAAATGGGGTTATGATTTCCAGTTCCTGGCAGGATACTCAAACAGTTCAGATATCGTTGCAGGAACCGGGTGGTCAGGTTCAATAGGATCGGTATCCTTCAGGGGAGAGGGATCATGGTTCAGACCGCTGGAAGACTTTAAGGACACCACGGGAACCACCATCATTACAGCCGGGATTGATAAGGTTTTTGAAAATAACTCAATAGCCCAGTTTCAGCTGATGTACTGCAATAATCCGCTTAAACTGAATAATTTCTCAAGTTTCTATTCAGGCAACCTGTCAGCAAAAGATCTTGCCTTTTCCGGGTTTTCAGCTTTCGGACAATTAACCTGGGCAGCCACTCCGCTGATGAACATTGGTTTGTCGACAATGTGGTTTCCTGACCTGAATGGCTATTTTGCAGGTCCCTCATTTGGCTATTCGCTTGCTGAAAACGTTGATTTTTCGCTTATATGGCAGCATTTCAATGCCGAAATGAGCGGAATTAAAACCAGGATAAATCTTGTCTTCCTGCGTGTCAAATACAGTTTCTAGAATTTTAATACTTTTGCCGCAGTAATCTTTAAAATAGCTGCCATGGCACTGGTACATGAATTTGAGAACAGCGGCAACTGGCTTTTTAAACGCAGGGGCTGGCTTCCTGTTTTCATGATCGTTGCCGGGATAGTAATGATGTACCTTGGGAACAGACAGGCAATAATATTTGACCTCCGTGATGAGATGATATTCCTGGGTATAAGCCTTTTGGGTGAGGTAATCCGCATAATTTCTGTCGGATTTGCGGCAAGAAACACATCCGGACGAAATACAGCTGCAGGTCAGATTGCAGATGAGCTGAATATAACCGGTCTTTATTCCATCGTAAGACATCCTCTTTATGCAGGCAACTTCTTTATGTGGCTGGGACCTGTTCTTTTCCTGAGATCTGCCTGGTTCACAGTTGTTTTTTGCCTCGTCTACTGGCTCTATTACGAAAGAATTATGTTTGCTGAAGAGCAATTCCTGAGAAGAAAATTCGGCGATGAATATGACAGATGGTCAGAGAAGGTCAGCGCTTTTATTCCGTTCACATTTAATTTCATAAAGCCGAAGCTTCGGTTCTCGCTGCGTAACGTGCTCAGCAGAGAATACAACAGCTTTGTGAATATCTTCTTAATATTCACGGTGCTGGATTTCTTCAGGAACTATTTTCTCACAGAGAGATTTTTCTTTACAAAAATCTGGATTTATTCACTGGCAGTAACGGCATTAATATGGATCATCGTAAGGTCAATCCACAAGTATACAAAATGGCTTGAGGTTAAGAGGAGATAAATTCTAAAACCGAAAATGGTCAATAGTCATCTTTGCCCTATGGTAAAATTCCTGAATAAAATATTTTCATTTCTTCTTTCCCTTCCGGTTTATTTTTACAAATATGCCATTTCGCCTTATCTGCGGCCTGCATGCAGGCACATACCTTCCTGTTCGCAGTACATGCTTGATGCGCTGAGGATTCATGGACCTTTTTCCGGATTTTTAATGGGGACCAACAGAATATTGCGATGCAGACCAGGAGGAACACATGGCTACGATCCTGTTCCACTTTTCAGGTTTAAAAGATATAAACCCTTTAAGCGATATAAAAAATGTAACCGTATAAAACAATCCTGATAGAATAGACGACTGCAAAACCACAGGACTGCAGGACCGCATGACTTTCAAAAATTTAATTCTTCTTTAAGGTGTTTATAGCCGGCCCTGCTTACCGGGAGCTTTTCCCCAGACTTAAGGACAGCAACATGATTATCCTTTTCATAGGGTTCAATACGGTTAATCTCCTGAACCCTGACAATATATGAACGATGAATTCTTACAAAATCATTTACAGGCAGGTTCTCCTCATAGAACTTCATTGTCTGTTGTTTTAGTGCTTTACCGGCAGAATGATATATCATAACATAATCATCCTGTGCCTCAACATACTTAACCTGTTCAACAGGGATAAGATTAATGGCATTGCCTTTACGCACCACTATCCTGTTAACGGGAGCAGCCGTTTCAGGATTTTTGGCCAGCAGCTGTCCGGGATCCGGAATCTCTGACCCTGACCGGATCTTTTCGGCAGCTTTATTGACAGCATCCAGGAAACGCCTTTTTGGGAAAGGTTTTAAAAGATAATCCACTGCATTAAGCTCGAAAGCTTTCAAAGCAAACTGGTCGTAAGCTGTGGTAAATATAATCGCGGGTTTTTCTGTAAGAACCTCAAGCAATTCAATCCCGGTGAGCCTGGGCATCTGAATGTCGAGAAAAATAAGGTCAGGTTTCAAAACTGAAATTGATTTCAATCCTGAAAAGCCGTCGCCGCATTCAGCGATAACATCTATAAAATCCAGTTCTTTTAAATAATGCCTGATAATTTCCCGGGCCGGGGCTTCATCTTCGATTATTATGGTCCTGATCTTTTCCATTATTTTCTATATTCACTTAGCTGCCTATTATTTTACGGTTCCTTCTTTATGCCCCCAGATACAAAAATAAAAATTTTATGAGCATCTAGAGACATGCATATTGGTTAATTGCTTTTCTTCGTTTACCCCGACCCCAGGGGGAGCGAAGAACAGCAATTTACTCCCCCTGGGGCTGGGGTATATAAATTGATTTTCAAGCGATTCTTAATTTTCAAATGGCAATCACTTATAATCTACAGGAATATAAAGATTTACAGTATATATCCCATTTTCTTTTGTAGCTTTTATTGATGCTTTATTACCATAGAACAATTCAAGTCTCCTGGCAACATTTAACAAGCCGGTTCCTGTTCCTTTCATCATTGCCGGGGAAAGGTCATAATTATTGCTGATTATAAATTCAACATATTCTTCAACCATCCTTACCCTGGTGGTGATCCTGACACATTCTGTACTTTCGTAAACGCCGTGCTTTATGGCATTTTCATAAAGCGGCTGCAGGATCATTGCAGGCATTTGTATTTCAAGACACTTTTCATCGATTTCCTCATCAGTAGACAGTTTATCGCCGAATCTGACTTTTTCTATCTCAAGATATAGCCTCAGGTTTTCAAGTTCACTTCTTAGCGAAACAGGCTGTTCATCTTTCTTCGAAAGTGCATATCTCATGAACTCCGACAGCTTAATGACCATATCCCTTGCTTTTTCCGGATCAGTAATTGTCAATGAGCTTACTGAATTGAGGCTGTTAAAGAGAAAATGAGGATTGATCTGTGAACGCAGCATCTTCAATTCAGTTTCTTTAACCAGGCTCTCAAGCTTTGCCTCCCTGGATTTTTTCTCTGAAAGGTTCGTGAGGCTCGCGAACAGGTAATAGGTCAGGATTATCATACCGTAAATAAACACTCCGGTACCTATCCTGTAGGGAAATGTGGCTGTCCAGTATTCATTAAAATTATCTTGTTGCGGAATTATAAAAAGCATCAACATTTTTGTAATCAGCACCCAGGAAGCTATGGAAATAGCCCCTGTTATTATCAGATTTAAAATAACTGACAGAGGTTTTGTATTGCTTTTGTTGAAAAAGCTGAAAGGGTACCATAAGGATAATGCGATCCCGGAATAGATCAGCAGTGACAGAAGAGCATCAGCTATACTGATGTTCACAACAAAGCTGCCGTAAGCAAAATAATATAAAAGTGCCTGGCCCAGCGCCAGGAAGAGCCAGACCAGCCACCATACCACAAAACGAACCCTGTTTTCAAGTACAGGATGTTTCATTTACTGAGGGATTAATGACTTTTTACCTCGCCCCCTCCGAATACGACAGCTCCTTTGATCACCAGCTGGCTTGTCCTGTCAATAGTACTGTCGGGATAAAGTTTCCGTGAATCAGTGAATCCACCAAGAACCGGAGTTACTTCAATAGTCACATACCAGTTATCAGGAACTATTACTGTGGCGCCTCCGAAGACAGCAGCAATCTCAAGGTGATTTCTGCCGGGAGCAAGCCTGGCTTTAGTAAGATCAAGATCAATACCGCCAAAAACAGCTGCAATCTTGCCTCCTCTGAAATTCTGGGAAATAACCTGCCGTTCTGATCCGCTGAAAACAGTTGCATAATCAATGAAATCCTCATCTGCCATTCCTTTTGATGTCACAGCATTCCACCCTCTTCGTTTTGTGACGATAAAAATAATCCCGATGATTATGAAAATGGATGGCCAGAACATATTGTACATGTGGAATGTTTCGCGGAAAATAAGGGGGACCATGAAAAATCCACCTACCGCCATTACAATGACCCCGGCTGTTTTTTCTGTAGCTCCCAGTGTCATTACCAGACCAATGGCTACAAGAAGCATCGGCCAGCTGAATATCACATGATCGATAAAATCGGGGAAGAATCCTGTGTTTCTTATGACGAGGAACAATCCTGCAAGAACCAGTATAACCCCTATGATCACCCTGTTGTTTGTAAGGTGAGAACGCATGCGCCCTGCCGGCTGCCGGTTATCATCCTTAAAATCATTTATTGTCTCCATAGTTGTAAATTTATTTGTTTCTGAATTATTTACTGATGTTTTTTCTTTTAAATATTGAAGAAATGATAAATGAAATTCCAATAAGCATGATAACTGCAGGCCAGTAGACAGTTTTAATCAATGCAGGAATTTCACCATAAAAATCATCAATCAAAAACCAGGCTCCCCCTGCCATAAGAAGCAATCCGGGGATAAACTGCAGGTTAAGCAGCAGGAGTACCCCGACGAAAATCATCGCCGTTTCCCAGGTAAAGTAATCCTTTATACCTCCAAGGTGCAGCAAATCGTTGGTTGCCACCAGGAGAGCGACTCCAAGGGCAATAAAGAAGAGGCCGATACCAATTTGTGGATGGTGCTCCCTGTGTCTGTGAAAATTATGATCTTTCATGTCTTAAAAATTTAATTCGGTTCAAAAATAACCCTGAAAATGCCCTGGAATAAGAGAAAATCGGCAAACTGCAGATTTTTTACGGTAAACTGGGGTATCAGCCGGAAAGTGTTACTTTTTTGTTATTAATTTTTTTAATTGAATAAGCTTTCATATTTTTGCAAACCAAAAATTAAAATAATGTCCTGTGTATTTTCCATACCGATAAAAAGAATGCATCCTGATGACAGCAGAGGTAACAGCACGTGTGATCCGGCTATGCTTCAGAAACTCCGGGAGCATATAGTCAGTGAAGAGAATGAAAGCGACCCTCGCTGGGACGAATTAAAGAAATTAATGAACAACAATTAAAGACTGAAAAAATGCCAAATCCTAAACGCAAACACTCGAAAACAAGGAGAGATAAGCGCAGAACACATTATAAGGCTACTGCACCGACAGTGGCTAATTGTTCAAACTGCGGAGCATCGGTCCGATACCACAGAGTATGTCCTGAGTGCGGATTTTACAGAGGAAAGCCCGCAATTGAGAAAAAGGCAACTGCCTGACGCTTTATATAACCAATCAGCGAGACTATGAGAATAGGCCTTGATGTAATGGGTGGTGATTTTGCGCCTGAGGCAATAATTGAAGGCGCAGCAGATTCGCTCCGGCATTTGTCTTCTGATGACACGCTGGTGCTTATAGGAGATAAGAACTCCATTCACAACAAGCTGGCTGAGATGAAAACCGATCTGTCTCACCTGGAAATTATTCACACTACACAGGTGATAGAAATGGGAGATGTCCCGTCAAAAGCCTATTCAGCAAAGCAGGATTCAAGCATAGCTGTCGGTTACAGGATGCTTAAGAATAATGAAATTGACGGTTTTTGCAGTGCCGGCAATACAGGAGCAATGCTTGTGGGCGCAAGTTATACCGTGAATGTAATCCCGGGAGTTATCAGACCTGCCCTCGCTCTTATTGTTCCTTCCACAGACAATCGCCATTCAGTTATGCTGGATGTCGGATTAAATCTTGACAGCAAGCCGGATGTTCTTCTTCAGTACGGGATCCTCGGCAGTATTTTTGCCGAATATGTTCTTGAAATAAAAAATCCCGTTGTCAGGCTGCTCAATATTGGTGAAGAGGAATCAAAAGGAACACCTTCCCTTAAAGCTGCATACGAGCTGATGAGGGATCATCCCCAGCTTAATTTCAAAGGCAATATTGAAGCAAACAACCTTTTCATGGAAACTATGCCTGACGTGATCGTATGTGACGGTTTTGTAGGCAATGTAATAGTGAAACAGACAGAAGCATTTCATCATATCTATAAATCCAGAAATCTTAAGGATTCATATTTTGATAGTCTTGATTTTGAGAATATTGGAGGGACACCCATTGTCGGTATCAATGCCAATGTTGTAATTGGTCATGGCATTTCAAAGCGTAAAGCTATAATGAGCATGATCCTTCAGACCAGCGCTGTTGTTCACGCCAACCTGGCCCAGAAGATTAAAGAAGCTATTTGATATGGAAAAAATTCGTGCGGCCATTACCGGAATTCATGCCTGGGTTCCTGAGTACAGGCTTACAAACCACGAACTTTCAAAAATGGTTGATACTTCCGACGAGT
>CAYNGW010000017.1:0-20218 GCA_964396955.1 uncultured Rikenellaceae bacterium
GATCGAGTGTTTTAAGCATATTGTCAATTCCGGATTTAATTACTTTATCGGGATTTATATCATCAACATAAAAGGCATTCAGCTCCCTGAAAAGAGAAAAAAAGATATCAAGGTTTTTTGCGATCCTGAAATCACGGGATTCCTGAACGGCAAGGAAGCCGGTGCTTATACCCGCAAGGATCAATAAGCTGAGGACTATGATCAATATGATGGTTCTTCTTTTTTTCATTTTTTATGTCAGCTAGAATTTGAACGGTAAAAATAAAAGGAATATTCGGGAAAGAGCCTGGTAAAGAAATAATTAATACAACTTTAACATTTTTAGCCGGTTTCTTTAAATGAAACAATGAATCTGTCAATCATTTCTTTCATTGATATTTCAATTTCCCGGAAATCCGATACTTTGTCTTCCTTGTAGATAATAATGAAGACTATCCTTATGTTTGCACGGCTGAGGGAATCATAAAGCACCTGTTTATTTCTGCGGTATGCTTCTCTCATTCTGCGTTTAAGCAGGTTCCTTGTTACAGCGAGGCGGAAGCTTTTTTTTGAAACGCTGAATGCAACCTGGGCGGGAAAGATGAGTGATACAGGACTTTTGCTCCAAACAATTTTAAAGAGCTTTGAATAGAAAATATTCCCATCTTCGAACAGCGATGAAATTATTTTACGGCTGCAGAGCCTTTCGGATTTCTGAAATGTTTCTCTCCCGTTATTCATATAAAAGACACATATCCTGAAAACTCTCCCTGTTATTTCACCGGGGCTTCAGGCAGGTGATTATGGTAAAATAATATTACTTCTGGTTCCTGTTGTGCTCTTTGAGGAAATTATCAAGAGCCATCGTCATGGACGGAGCCTTGGGATTCGGAGCATTGATATCGAGCCTCAATCCTTCATGTTCCACAGCACAGGCGGTTGTAGGGCCGAAAGCTGCGATTTTTATCTCTCCCTGAACAAAATCAGGAAAATTCTCTTTCAGTGATTTAATTCCTGAAGGGCTGTAAAATACAAGGATATCGTAATCAAAATCATTTATGTTGGAAAAATGACTGCTGATGGTTTTATAAAGGGTTCCGATAGTGTACTTGATATTATTCTTGTCAAGAAGTTCCGGAATCTCTGCATTATGCGGTTCTGAAAGGGGAACAAAGAAATTATCCTCCCTGTGTTTTACGATGACATCAATAAGATCCTGGAATTTTGCTTTCCCGTGAAAAATCTTCCGTTTCCTGTAAACGATATATTTCTGCAGGTAAAATGCAACATTCTCAGTGATGCAGAAATATTTCATCGTATCGGGTACCACGATCCTTAGTTCATTACAGATCCTGAAAAAATGATCTATCCCGGTTTTACTTGTGAAGACCACGGCAGTGAAATCGAGAATGTTGATCTTTTGCTGCCTGAAATCCCTTATCGGTACTCCCTCAACCTGAACGAAAGGTTTAAAATCTATTTTTAGGTTGTATTTCTTTGCCAGATCAAAGTATGGAGATTTTGCCTCCGAAGGCTCCGGCTGCGACACTAAAATCTTCCTTATTTTCAACGCCTTACAGTTTTAGTTCTACTTTCCAGTGACCGCTCATTATTCTAAAACAGGCCTGTAACATATTTCATCAAAACCACAACAGGCAAAAATTCCAGCGCACAAAGGTATAAAATCAAATAGAATATTGAAATATTCTTTCTTATAAAAATCATGAAGAGCCTTATAATACGTATAAGATACACAACACCCAGCATAATCAATCCTGCAAGAAAAAGTGATTTTGCATTAAGAATACCGCTATACGAAATCATTACTGTAAGAATAAATAAGATGACTGCCAGGTACCTGTATGAAAGATATATTGTGATAATATATTCGTTGAATGCATCAGTTTCGCCGCTGATATTTCGGGTAATAAGACAAACCAGATGCCGCAGTGTGACAATGACAATTAATATTGCAAAACAGATTACCCAGAAAAGAATCCCGGGGATTATTTCTGGTATGAATTCATAATAATCTGCTGTACAGTATGCGAATAACGCTATATTAAGAAAAGTAACCAGGTTGATTATTGTTGACTGCCAGTGAAATAATCCCTGCATATCACGGGAAACGGGGTCACCTACGCCACGGAAAAGGAAAAACCTTTTCATATCACGGAAAAACCTTTTTGAAATTGTGCTGATCATGGAATAAAGGAATATCCCGGTCATCACAGCAAAAATAAACCAGTCATCATTTAAAGGCTGCCCGGGAATCTCTTTCCCATCCCTGAGATTCTTCATTAAGAATTCCTTTGCCCTTGATTCCCGGCCGGAGTTATTTTCTATAAAAGTGAAAGGAAATCCGTCAGATGAGTGAGATTCAATAGTGAATACGAAGCTCGCTGAATCGTAAAAAGTAACATCGGAAATGCTGTTTCTCGTGCAAAAAGAAGTAGTATCAGATTCAAAAGTGGTCATGACGCTCCCCGGCAATTTCAGAAAGAATGTTATTTGCCAGGCGACTTGCCCCGATCCTGAATAAAGTATTATTAAGCCACTCTTTGCCAAGGCAATGACTGACAATATAATAATAAAGCAAAGCATCACCGGCGGTAACTATGCCTCCTGCAGGCTTGAATCCGACCCTTATCCCTGTTTCAGAATAGAAATCAGAAATTGCGCTGCACATGACAAATGCTGTTTCCGGTGTTGCCGAGATATTTATTTTCCCTGTGGATGTTTTGACAAAGTCAGCCCCGGCGTCCATAGCGATCAATGATGCCCTGAAGATCTTCTCATAATCCCCGAGCATCCCTGATTCAATAATGACTTTTAGCAGTTTATCCCCGACAGCCGTCTTGATTTCCCTGATCTCATCCGCCACAGCCTCATAATCATTGCCAAGGAAAATCCCCACTGGCATCACAATATCAATTTCATCAGCACCTGCTTCAATCGCCATCTTGCACTCGGCTATCTTTATGCTCCTGAAGGTTTGTGATGTTGGGAATGAGCCTGCAACTGCTGCAATTTTTACATTCTTGACAGAGAGCTTTTCCTTCACCACAGAAACAAAATTAGGATATACACAAATTGCAGCAATATTCGGGATATTGCTGAACCTGCCCTGGAAACTGTTCACTTTGCCGGTCATGTGTATAATATTGCTTTTGCTGTCTGTCGTATTGAGACTGGTAAGATCAATAAGATTCAGGATCTTCATCAGCAGACGTTTCTCAGGAACTCCGGGCATGGATTCCATGACCATTTTAAGCCCCTTTTTAATTTCATTGTCTGAAGGGCATGATTTGATAGGTTTTTGATATAGTTTTGTCATAATTATTCAGGTTAAATCAATACGGACATTTTGAGAAAAAAGAACGGGTTTAATATAATGCTTTTTGTTTTCATAACGATTTTATTCATGAATTTAAGTTTTTATGAAAACGATCTCTAAACAGGTTTCGTCTTTCCGCTCCGGGCAAGCGATGCAAAGATCCCAAGAATGCAAAGTGCTGAAAATATTATAAATCCCGTGCGCATTCCCCTGATAAGCCCGGGATAAGTTTCAGGCACAATAGCTTCCTTTCCGATATAAAGAGCCAGAAGCATCATAGCAATACCCATGCTGAGCATCTGCCCAACCATCCGCATTGTGCCTACAACTCCCGATGCAACGCCAAGATGCTTTTTCTCCACGGAGCTCATAATAGCATTGGAATTGGGCGAAGAGAAGAGTCCAAAACCGACACCCATTATGACCAGCAGACTGATGATCAGAAATACCGGACTCGTTTCGCTTACAAAGCATAGCATTATCAATCCGGTTGCGGTAAGCCCCATGCCAATTGACGCAATAACCCCGGGATTATATTTATCGGACAGCTTCCCTGCCAGAGGTGACAACAAAGCCATCATAATTGGCTGGGATATCATGATAAATCCTGCTGTCCGGGCATCAAAACCCTTGAGATACTGGAGATAAAGGCTGATAAAAAAACCTGTTGCTGATGTTGCCGAATAATGTATGAGAGCAGCTATACCCGAGAAGGCAAAAACCCTGTTGCGCAGGATGAGCCTTATGTCAAAAACAGGATTGCTGATACCCTTTTCAAAAAACACAAAGAGCAATCCGAGTATTAAAGCTGAACCAAGAAAAAACCATCCGATCGCAGAAGGCAGTTTTGAAAAGCCATACATGAAAGAGGCAATAGATATTCCGTAAATTACCGATCCCTTCCAGTCGAATTTCTCACCTTTCGCCTCAGCCCACTCAGTCTTCATCTTTCTGAATATCAGGTAAAGGGATATTATTCCCACAGGAACAAGAAACACGAAAATGCTCCTCCATCCGAAATACTGTGTCAATAATCCGCCTATGACAGGACCGCTTGAGAGGCCTGTATAAACAGCTGTAATATTGATACCCATTGCCCGGCCTCGCTCTCCGGGCCCGAAAACAGAAGTCAGGATCGCCAGGCTGGTTCCGAAGATCATTGCCCCTGAAATACCCTGAATTATCCGGAATACTATCAGGGATTCAATGTTCCAGGAAAAAATGATAAGAAAAGTTGATAAGGTGAACAGCGAAATCCCATACGTAAAGATCTTCTTCCTGCCAACTATATCCGCAAGCCTGCCGAAGGGAAGAAGGAACATCGCTGAGGAAAGAATGAAACTGCTCGCTATCCATCCAAGTTCTATTGCGGTGGTATTGAAGTCTTTAGCTATTGCCGGCAAGGCAAGATTCATAGCTGAACCCAGGAATGGAGTAAGAAAAGCAGCAAAAGCAGTTACGACCAGAACAGATCTTTTCAGTGATTTTTCATCATCAGGTTGAATTTTTTCCTGCATCAGCACCTATTCTTTATTTTTTGTATCAATGATAATTGTTACAGGGCCATCGTTGACAAGGCTGACATCCATCATTGCCCCGAATTCACCTGTGCCGACAGGCTTGCCAAGCAACTCCGAAAGCTTTGAAACAAACCTGTCATACAGCGGTATTGCAATTTCCGGCGGTGCGGCTTTTATATATGAAGGCCTGTTCCCTTTCTTTGTTTTGGCATGAAGCGTAAACTGGCTGATGACCAGAATATTTCCCCCGGTCTCCAGTAAGGAAAGGTTCATCACCCCGTTACTGTCGCTGAAGATCCTGAGCTGTGCAATCTTGTTGCCGAGCCATTCAATATCAGTATCATTATCAGCCTCTTCAATGCCCACAAACACCAGCAATCCGGGACCAATCTCAGACCGGATCCGATCATTGATGGTGACAGAAGCCTTTCTTACACGCTGAATAACTGCTCTCATCCGGGGATTTTTAAAGTGTTCAAATATATGCAATCAATTTTAAAAATCTGAAAATGATGTTTTATATTATATTTGCCCGGTATAAATGTGTTTCATGGATTTACTGACAATCATTGCTGTTGCCCTCGGCCTTTCGTTTGATACGTTTGCAGTTTCCCTGTCATACGGAGTGGTTCAGAACAGGATATTATTATGGCAGGCTGTACGTGTAGCTATTGTGCTGGCTATATTTCAGGCAGGACTTCTGGTTATTGGTTATTTTCTGGGATCTTTTGTAAGTGAAATCATGAAAGCTGCTGATCACTGGGTTGCCTTGGCACTGCTCTTGTTTCTTGGAATAAGAATGATAAATGAGGGAATAAAGAGAAAGGAAGACTATGAAGTGAGAGACTTTACAAAACCGCTTGAACTTCTGACTGTTGCCGTTGGGACCAGCATTGACGCATTTGCTGTTGGGATCAGCTTTGCACTTCTCGATATAAGAATATGGGTATCCGGGATTATAATCGGAACTGTGACTTTTCTTGCTTCAATGATTGCAATAAGGATCGGAAAATCAGCAGGAAAAAAGCTGGGCAAGAGAGTTGAGATAATCGGAGGACTGATACTTATTGCCATTGGAGTAAAAATATTCCTGGAGCATATTCTGGCCTGAACTGAGTGTCTGTCAATCTTTAATACAGCGGATTGAAAGACCATACACATTCAGATTGCCTCCCCTTACCAGGCTGCCGGAATTATAATAAAGAGTCGCATAATATGAAGTCGTTGCCAGGGATGCTGATTCACTCCACCATAGACCGTAAAGTCCTGTACCTGAAAATGTTCCGTCATCAATCCTGTTCCCGCCCGGAAGGCCGGTAAAGCCAGTCTCATTGGTCCCGGCATTAAGATTGCCCCAGTGTATGCTTCCGGCTTCTTTTAATTTATCACCGGCAACACTTTCTCCGCCCAGATAATTGGTTAAAATCACCCACTCTCCATTCGTTGGAACATGCCAGCCGGTTGGACATATTTTACCTGTTTTTACCGTATACCAGTTGTATAAAGCACCATAGGTTACCTTGTAACTTGTTTCATTATTATCGTACCAGCAATATCCCGGTGAAGAAAGGTTTTTCCATTCTGTGTTGTCAGTCACCAGGGGTATCCCTGTGCCATCCCTGTAATGAGTGGTCTTCAGGTTCTCCTGCATCCATGTCTGTGTACCAATGGTAACAGAATAATAAAAGTTATTATCAGCGTCTGCTAAAACATATGTTGTAAATGTCATATCGTCACCATTCGTTGTTCCCAGTTCATTTGTCGCTCTGATTCTGAAATGGTATGTTGTTCCCGCAGTCAGTCCTGACAGATCTGCACTGACATTTACGGAGGCACTGCCGGTCACCGGACTTTGTGTTGCAGTTGCAGAATTTCCATAGCTTGTTGATGTTCCCCATTCAAATGCAACTGTGGTAGACAAATAATTCGGATTCACGGACCCGTTTAATGTGACTGTATTTATTTCAAGATCAGACACAGCCTCTGTCACAGCGTCAGGGATCTGACCAGGCGTTGTGAATATCATGTCGCTGCTATAAATAACTCCGATTGAATTTTCAACTCTGATCCTGAAATGATATGTCGTACCCGGTGTAAGATCCATGATATCAGCAGAAACATCTACTGCTGCATCTCCTGTAACAGGAGTTTGTGGAGAAGAAACTGTGTTGCCATAGCTTGTTGTTGTTCCATACTCAAAATCGACATTTGTTGCCAGGAGAGCTGCAGTAACAGCTCCGTTCAGTGTAGCTGAATGAGGTTCAATGTTCGAAGCATCAGTTGCAGTTGCGGAAGGTTCCCCGCCAAGTGTGATGAAAGACTCCAGGTTTCCGTACCCTGTACCTGCAATATTTGTGGCATAGGCCCTGACATAATATGTTGTATTCGGCAATAATCCTGTAATCCGGCTGCTGAAAGACAAGGCAGCAGCAGTATCAACTGTTATGCTGTCATTTATTTTTGGCCAGCCTAAAGTATCCCAGCAGACGCCCTGTGCCATGATTGTCCCTCCTCCGTCATCAGTAATTACACCTCCTGATAATGCTGTCGTTGTTGAAATTTCAGTAACCGTATTTGTTGTTACAACAGGTATTTTTGCCTCATTGCAGGCGAAGCATAAAAACAGTGGCAGAACTACAATTAAAATTCTAAACGGATTTTTCATAATGATGGTTACTTAAATTCAAAGTTAATAAGAATTAAATTATAACCTTCAGTCATGATTGCAGTCAGAAAGGCTTCATTATTCGCTTTCTGCGGTTGAATACTGCCATTTCGGTATATCCTGCAGATCTCAGCAGATCATAGGCTTCATCAAAATGCTGTCCTACGCGGGATGGCATGTGTGCATCCGAATTAACGCAGACAGGTACGTTTTCTTCCCTGAAAATGTTAAGGAACCGGCGATCAGGATAAAAATCAGCCACTGGCCTGTTCCTGCCGTTTGTATTTAGCTCAAAGGCAACATTATTTTTATTCATAATTCCTGCAAGTTTTCTGTACAGAGGTTCAGGATCCGACGCCGGCTTGTAACCGTATATCCTTATAAGATCACAGTGTCCGATAATATCGAAAAGATGTGATGCTGCTGCTGCCATCACATGTTCAAAATATGATTCAAACAGCATATCAATGTTCTTTCCTTCATAGAATTCAGGACCCAGGTCGACAGACTTTTCTCCAAGGTAATGAACGGATCCTATCCTGTAATCAAGATTTATTTTGCCAAGGAACAATTCAAGCTCCTTTTCCTTCCCGGGGGAAAAATCCACTTCCATCCCGGTTTTAATAATGATCCCGTTTGATTTATTCTTCAGGCTGCCTATATAATTCACATATTCCTGAGCATTATCCGGATTCATTACCCAATCCTGGTTCTCCCTGAATAATGAAAGATGCTCTGAAAATCCTATTTCGGATATTCCGGCCGAAATTGCAGCGGGAATATAATCCTCTGGTGCGGCCTTGCCATCACTGAAAGAAGTATGTATATGATAATCAGTTTTATAGGCCATTTAAAATCCGCAATTTGCTTTTACCTGTTTGTTTTTCAAAATAGGTCGAAATTTGACAATAAAACAAATCAATGGATTAAATAGTGATCAGGAAAAATGTAAATTTGTACAAAAGTGAATATCATGGGCGAGAAGCACACACCTTGTAACTGTGAGAGTTGTGAATTAAGGAATGTTGTATTTGCTTTTCTTGATGAAAAGGCAATCCGGGAATTATGTGACAACAAGGAAAAACGCTTTCTGATTTTAAGAGAGACGGGATCATCAAAGTATTCGGCAAAACAATTGAAATAGTGGATATTGATAAACTTGAGATCCTGTTAAAAAGAGGATAACATTTAAAAATCATATCATGAAAATCAAAGAATACAGTGTCAGGGACATTCCGCGAAGGAAGTTTCTTGAGCTGAGCATTAAGGGCGGATTGCTGATAGCAGCTACTCCGGCCCTGCTGACACAGCTTGTATCCTGCCAGAGAGGAGCCGGAAGCGCGGCTGGTCTGGATATGGACAGGGAGATGCTTGCCAGGGTCATTGCAAAAGCCCTTGAAAAAGGCGGCGATTTTGCAGAGATATATCTTGAAAACCGGATTTCACGGCAGATAGTTATGGAGGAATCAAAATTCAAAAGCGGCTTATACGGGATCAGCCAGGGTGCGGGAGTCAGGGTTATCTCAGGCAATAAAACAGGATATGCTTATACTGATAAGATAACCGGGGAAAAGCTGATAAGAGCAGCCGAGGTGGCATCATATGTTGCACAGAACAGCACACCGGTATCACCTGTGAATATTGCTGAAACAACCCGTCCGTCATTCATAACAGTAAAACAGCCTCTTGGTGAAATAGCCGATGAGAAAAGGATTGAAATTATTAAAAGGGCCGACCAGGCTGCAAAGGAGTATGATCCGAGAATCAAAATGGCAATGATTGACTATAATGATGAAGTCAGGAGCAGGGTAATTGCCAATAGTGAAGGTATCTATCTGAAAGATGAACTGCCCCTTCTGTTCTTCATTGTCCAGGCAATGAGCGATGACGGCAAGGCAAGGCACATGGCCCGTGAAAGACTGAGCAACCATTCAGGATTTGAAATGTTTGAAAATGTTACTCCTGAAACCATTGCCAGAAATGCAGCAAGAGAGGCGATTGCAATGCTTTCAGCAGAAGATGCTCCTGCAGGGATAATGGACGTTGTCATGCAGAATGGCTGGGGAGGGGTGCTGGTACATGAAGCAGTGGGTCATCCTCTTGAAGCCGACAATATCGCTAAAGGAATCGGCGCATTTACAGGGAAAATGGGACAAAAAGTCGCAAGTGATTGCTTTACGATGATTGATGACGGAACTCTTCCAAATTTCCGCGGAACTATAAATTTTGATGATGAGGGAACCGAAGCCAAACGAAATGTGCTTATAGAGAATGGCGTACTGAAAGGATTTATGACCGACATTCTCAGTGCAAAACAACTTTCAATGACAAGGACAGGGAACGGAAGGCGTGAATCATTCAGGTACATCCCTATACCAAGAATGACAAACACATTCATAGAAAACGGGAAAGATAATCCTGCAGACATTCTTGCTTCAACAAAGAAAGGTATATATGTGCAGAGCCTTAGCGGCGGCAGTGTAAATCCGATAACCGGAGTGTTTAATTTTACATGCAGGGAATCATATCTCATTGAAAACGGGAAGAAAACAAAGCCGGTCAGGGGAGCAACGCTGATAGGTTCATGCATGGATGTCATCTCGAACATTGATGCTGTCGGCAATGACCTTGGATTCGGTCCGGGCATATGTGGTAAAGGCCAGGCTGCTGAAGTTTCGGCAGGCCAGCCCACTGTGAGAATAAGAGGGATAAATGTGGGAGGAAGCAAAGCATAATTTTAACGTCAACCGGAATAATCATGGAAAATATGGAATTAACTGAAAAACTTGTTAAAAAATGCATAAGCCTTGGAGCCGATGCTGCAGAAGTTTTTCTTGAGACCAACAGAAGCCTGTCAGTCAATGTACTGAAATCTGAAATTGAAACAATTGAGGAAGCCTCTTCCCAGGGAGTTGGTTTCAGGGTTTTTGTTGAAGGTAAAATGGGTTTCAGCCACTGCAACGATTTCAGCAGCAGGTCACTTGAGGATACAATATCGAAGGCAATAGCTTTTGCCCGGCTCTCAACGCCGGATGAAAACAATGTTCTTACTGATGATAAAGGGATCACGTCAATTGAAGACCTTTTTGATCCCGGAATTGCGGCAGAACCAATGGACAAGAAGATCAAAATGGCGCTTGAACTCGAAAAACTTGCCATGAAAGATCCGAGGATAACAAAAAGCGCCGGAGCAGGCTACGGCGAAAGTGAATCGGAAATCTTTATAGGGAATTCAAACGGGATCGTCAAAGCTTACAAATCATCAGGCTGCTCAATGGGCGTCTCTGTAGTTGCAGAGAAGGGGGACCAGAAGAATACCGGTGGAGAATATTGTTCGAGGGTTTTCTTTTCTGACCTTGTACCGCTGGAAGAAATTGCTGCCGTTGCCTCAAAGAAAGCTATTGAACTTCTGGATCCTGTTATGATAAAGACTCAAAAAGCTGCGGTTGTTTTTGATCCGGATGTTGCCAGGGCACTTCTTGGAGGCGTCATTTCTGCCGTCAACGGAGAGCGGGTACTGCAGGGAGCAAGCTTCCTGAAAGATTACCTCAATAAGCAGTTTGCATCATCTTTGCTGACGATAACCGATGACGGCACAAGGCATAAAAGCCCTGGAAGCGCCCCATTTGACGGAGAGGGAGTTCCCACTGTTAAAAACGTACTTGTGGAGAATGGTGTTCTGAAAAACTTCATCTACAATACAAAAGCCGCAAAACGGGCAGGAGTCAAAAGCACCGGCAATGCCTCGCGCGGAGGCTTCAGTTCCCTTCCGGGCATAGATACTCATAATGTTTACGTTTCAACAGGAAAACATACCAGGAACGAAATAATTGCAGCAACCAAAAAAGGACTTCTTCTTCTTGAGGTGACAGGTTACGGGATAGATCCGGTAAGCGGTAACTTCAGCGGAGGCGCCAGCGGACTATGGATTGAAAACGGTGAATTCGTTCATCCTGTCAAGGGTGTAACCATTGCAGGAAGAGCATTTGACATTCTTAATGCTATCGATATGATGGGGAACGACCTGGATTTGAACAGGACAAATACTGCACCCACATTCAGGGTAGCCGAAATGCAGATAGGAGGCAAATAATTGAAATAGATTCAAAATGTTTTACTTTAGTGGTCTTAAAAATTAAGAATTATGGCAGCAACCAAAAAGCAGAATTACATGGTGAATGTGAAGAAGACAAAAGGGATAATTGCTATTCTTACCGGCGGCGGAGACGTACCGGGGCTAAACCCCGCGATACGTGCAGTCACAATACGTGCAAACCGTGAAGGGTATCAGGTGATAGGCCTCAGAAGAGGATGGGCAGGAATCACGGAACTACTCAAGGATCACAAGTATGACAACAGTAATAATTATATACCGCTTACAGACGACATTGTAAACAAGGCAGGCCGCACAGGTGGTACGTTCCTTCACACTTCAAGGACCAGGCCAAGTCACATGTCAAAATCAAGCGTGCCGGAACACCTTCAGGGAACTTACAATGCAGAGATGAACGACCTCACACCTGAGGTGATCAGAAACCTTGAATGGCTCAATGTTGACTACCTGGTGCCGATAGGTGGCGACGACACACTGAGCTACGGAGTACATCTCTACAAGAAAGGCATCAAGGTTGTTGCGATTCCGAAAACGATGGATAACGACGTTCCCGGAACAGACTATTGCATCGGCTTCAGTACATGTGTGTCGCGGACAATCCAGATGACAAATACACTCAGAACATCTGCCGGATCGCACGAAAGAATAATGGTGCTTGAAGTATTCGGCCGCTATGCCGGATTCACGGCCATGCTTCCCACAATGGCAGGATCTGCAAACAGGTGTGTCATCCCGGAATATAAATTTGACATAGAACAGCTTACAAAGCTTCTTGTCGAAGACAGGAACCATAACCCAAGCAGATACTCAATAGTACTTGTATCCGAAGGCGCAATGTTCAAAGGGGGAGAAATGATCTTCTCCGACAGCGAAAAAGATGCATACGGGCATGCAAAACTCGGCGGAATAGGAGATGTTGTTTCCCAGAGGATTAAGGACCTCTCTGCTAAATTCAACAAAGGAAAAACAATAAATGTCATCAACCAGAAGCTTGGCTATCTGGTTCGCGGCGGAGATCCGGATGCCCTTGATTCAATAGTGCCCATGGCTTACGGTAACCTTGCCCTTGACCTTATTCTGAAAGGTGTTCATGGAAGAATAGTTGTCCTGAAAAACGGACGGTATGACAACGTCCCGATTGATGTAGTAACATCATCTAAAAAAGTGGTGAGAATATCAGACTATAATACCGAAAGACTGAGGCCCTATTACCACAGCTTCGAAATGAAACCGTTCCTGCTTATGGCATCGGATAATTGATTTGGAACAAGGCATTGTCATAAAATCCACCGGGAGCAGGTACCGGGTTCTCTGCAGGGCAGGGGAGATCATTGAATGCAATATAAAGGGGAAATTCAGGGTAAAGGGAATAAGAACAACAAATCCTGTTGCTGTTGGAGACAATGTCCTTTTTGAATTTGAAAAAAGCGGGAGTTCAGGTATCATTACAGAAGTTCTTGAACGTAAGAATTATATCCTGAGAAAGTCCTCAAACCTGTCAAAGGAATCACAGATAATTGCAGCAAACATTGACCAGGCGTTCCTCATGATTACTATTGTACTTCCTGAGACTCCGGTTGAGTTTATTGACAGGTTTCTTATCACCGCTGAGGCTTACAGGATCCCGGCAAACATAATAATCAATAAAACAGATCTTTACGGACCTGAAGAAAAAAAGAGGATGGAATACCTGGTCTCCGTTTATGATAAAATCGGGTACAGATGTTTCCGCCTTTCCGTGAATAGCGGCACCGGGACGGACATCATTAAGGAAAAAATGAAAGACAAGGTAAGTCTTCTTGCAGGCAATTCGGGCGTAGGAAAGACATCTCTTCTGAACAGCTTTGATCCTTCCCTGAATCTGAAAACAGAAAAGGTATCGGATCACCACAAACAGGGCAGGCATATAACAACATTTCCCGAAATGCACAGGATGCCTTTTGGAGGATTTGTGATCGATTCCCCAGGGATCAGGGGTTTTGGAGTGGTTGATATGGAGAAGAACGAAATTTACCATTTTTTCCCGGAGATATTCAGGATATCAAAAAATTGTCGTTTCTACAATTGCCTTCATCTTGATGAACCGGGATGTGCTGTGAGAAATGCTGTGAAAGAAGGAATAATTGATCAGTTGCGCTACAGGAGCTATATCAATATCCTTGATGATGACAACCGTAAATACCGCTGATTTAATAACTGATTATCTTATTTTTCTTATCTTTATCCTGATTGGCAACTCAATAATTTTATCAGATGAAGAGAATAATAATACTGGTCTATTCAGCATTTCTTTTGATATTGATTGCTAATTACTTTTATTACAGAAATCTGTACAATAAACAGATACAATATATAGTCGCATTGCTCGACCGCCAGGTCCAGATAGTAGGACTTTCTGTTGACAACACAAACAATAGCTTCTCAAGTGACTTAAATGAGATCAGCTATTCGGAGGATCTTGCCATGTTCTTCAGAAATAAGGATAACCAGGAAAGGGCGATTGACAAGATGAAATTATTCTATTCGAAATATGAGAATTTCGTTACCGGCATCAAGCTGTTTGATAATAACAGGAATGAATATACATTAAAAAAGGATGATATATTATGGCTTGACCAGCAGTTTGTCCTTCATGTGCAGGGAGATATTTTTTATCCGGATAAGCTGGTCTATGAAAATAAGAAATATGAATATTTCCTGCCTGTATTTGAGGCCAACGAGATTATAGGCAATATGGCAGTTTCTGTAGATTATAAAACGTATTTTGATGATATTTTTTCTGTTTTTAATCTTAAGGATTACCAGTGGCAATGGGTCGTAAGTGATTCAGGGGAAATTGTTTATGATAATGCTGACAGAGAAATAACTTATTCACAACTCAATACAATTACAGCCGCTCTTAATGAGGGCTCAATTGCGAACCTTGTTCATAGAGCGACCATTAAAGGAAAGACAAATGAAATCATATCTTCATATTATTCAACACAGCTTCTGGGAAGGAATCTGGGGATAGTTTTTTCAGCGCCGACAGATTTCTTCCAGAAATATATTATCAGGAATTCTACTTTTATTGTCATCGGGACACTGATACTTATCCAGATTATTATTTTTCTATTCTGGCGGAAGCTCAAATCACAGAAATCTGAAACAAAACGCCTCGGGGAGTCCGAGAAAATGCTCTTTAAGCTGATTGAAGAGATGCCTGTCGGAGTTATTATCCATAACAAGGACAGGGAGATAATCAAGGCGAATAAAGTCGCCGCAACTCAATATTCCTATCCCGGCGAAGAAGAAATGAAAGGGAAGATCTTCCCGGAAACATCAGTTTCTGATGTCAGCGATTATTTTGCAAAGAATCTTGGCGGCTCCTTCAATCCCGATCAGTTTGTGATCATAAAGAAAGAGATAGGCGAAATAGTACTGTACAGGAACAGCATCCCCGTTGTTTTTATGGGAGAAGAGGCAAATATGGAAATCCTTATAGATGTGACCATGCTTGAATCCGCAAGAAAGCAGGAAGCCAAAGCCAATGTCGCAAAATCAGAATTCCTTGCCAGGATGAGTTATGAGATCAGGACCCCCCTGAATGGCATTATCGGAATGACAGATTTGATGAATAAATATGAACTGACAGATGAGGTTAAGGAGATTATATCAATCTTACGCAGGTCAACGGAGGTTCTCCTGAATATCATAAACGACATACTTGATTTTTCAAAGATTGAAACAGGGAAGATGATCCTTGACGAAATCCCCTTTGACCTGAGAGAAGAGGTGAGTTACTGTACAGACCTGGCTAAAACCTATATCGCTGATAAGAACGTCAGGTTTTCCTGTATCATCGATGAAAATGTTCCGGAAAACATTATCGCAGATCCGTTCAGGCTGAGACAGGTACTGACCAACCTCATCTATCATTCTGCCAGGAATACCGAAAAGGGAGAAATCCGGCTGAACTGCAGGCTGCAAAGCAATAAAAGCGGGATCGTAACCCTGGGATTCGAGCTGGCAGACACCGGGATGAGTTTCGATAAAGCCAGCCTTAAAAAGATATTCGGTGATTTCGTGAATATTGAATCAAAAGCTTTAAAAAGCGGTGATGAATCAAGTTTCGGGACCATACTTGCACGTCAGCTCGTTGAAATGATGGGCGGCGAACTGATTGCCGAAAGCCCTTCCGGGATCTCTGGCAGCAGCGGGACAACAATCAGGTTTACCATAACAGCATATTCCAACGACCGGATCATAAAAACACTTAAACAGGAAAACATCAGGTCATTTGACAAGATAAGAACCCTTGTCATTACAGGATCCCAGAACAGGGATGAGGAGATCCTTGGTTCTGTGCATAAGCTGGGACTGAATGTTTCAGTCACTACATTCCAGAAACAGACCGCTAACCAGATAAAGGCAAATTTGAATTCAGCAATCGACAAGTATAATCTTATATTAATACTTGATGATAAGGAATTCAACGGATTTGATGCAGCCAGGGCAATCTGGGAAAATAACCTTTCAGGCAATGTCATAATACTGATGATCAGCTCCAATGACATGAAAGGAAATTACATGAGATGCATAACAATGGGGATCGATCATTACCTTGTTAAACCATTTAATATCAGTGAACTGATCGCGATGATCCAGGATAGCTTCCCATATATCGAAACCAGTTCAGCGTCTCTTGACATAAGTGATATTAAAAGCGACATAAAGATACTGGTCGTTGAGGATAACAAAATGAATCAGAAAGTGATCGTCACCATGATTAAAATGCTTGGATATTCATGTGATATGGCTGATGACGGAAATGCAGGATTAATGAAAGCCAGGGGAAAACATTACGATCTTGTTTTCATGGATCTTATCATGCCTGAAATGAGTGGGTACGATTCTGCCCGGAAAATACTTACTATCGACAAGTCAGTTCTCATAGTCGCATTCACAGCCGATAACATGCCTGATGCCAGAAGAAAAGCCGAATTATCAGGTATTAAAGAATTCATCGCCAAACCCGTAAGGATTGAAGAACTGAAAAAGCTGCTTGCAAAACATTTTAAAAAGAACTAACCAGCCATTTACATTGAAAGAGGAGGCAATTAACTACCTTCAGTTATGATATTTCCGGCACTGAAAAAGACAAACATCTGCAGATTTCTGGAACTGGCAGAAAATACTCCTGTAATAGACGTCAGATCTCCTTCAGAATTCAATGCCGGACATATTCCCGGCGCCCATAACATTCCCCTTTTTGACGACAGTGAACGTGAAACTATTGGTCTAAAATAT
Organism: uncultured Rikenellaceae bacterium; assembly: GCA_964396955.1. Classification (GTDB taxonomy): domain Bacteria; phylum Bacteroidota; class Bacteroidia; order Bacteroidales; family VadinHA17; genus LD21. The sequence goes on from CAYNGW010000017.1 coordinate 16,905, forward strand.
AAAAAAGAGGGACGCAGCAAAGCTGTAATAAAGGGGATTGAGCTTACTGGTCCGGCAATGCATCTGAAGCTGAAGGAAGCCCTTGGAATAGCAAAAAACGGAAAACTCCTGCTGCACTGCTGGAGAGGAGGAATGAGATCAGAGGCAATGGCCTGGCTCTTTTCGCTCGGAGATATTGAAACCGAAATTCTCGAAAAAGGCTATAAGGCATACCGCAACCATATCCTTGCCAGCCTTTCGAAAAAGCGCAAAGCCATTATTCTTGGCGGAATGACCGGGAGCAGCAAAACACATATTCTGCATCATCTGAAGGACCTTGGTCAGCAGGTCATTGACCTTGAGGAACTTGCCAACCACAAAGGATCAGCTTTCGGAGCACTGGGCCAGTCGCCCCAGCCATCTTCGGAACATTTTGCAAACCTTCTGTTTAATGAATGGAGACATATAAAGAAAGATATTCCAGTATGGATGGAAGATGAAAGCCACAATATAGGAAACGTCTTTATGCCGGATGCCTTTTATGATAATATGCATGAATCCCCTGCGGTAATTTTAATTATGGAAATACGGAAAAGACTTCCCGGGCTTATTGAAGAGTATTCAAAATATCCTCCGGAGATGTTGAAGGAATCTGTAAGGAAAATAAGCAGGCGGATGGGAGGAGATAATACCAGGGAGGTCCTGAATGCCATTGATAACGGTGATTTTGCGAAAGCGATAGAGATCACTCTTAAGTATTATGACAAAGCATACATGTATGGCATAAGCCGGAAAAAGACCAGAAACCTGATATATGTCGAAACAGACAGGGACGATATTGAATCCAATGCAGTGAAAGTACTTAAAGCTGCAGAAAAAATAACCTGGTGATCAGGTTTATTCACTGATTCTTAAAATCCTCAGCATTAACCCACTTGTATATTTTATCAGATCTCCTGAGATATTCGGGGACCTTTATTGAACAAAGCTCTCCCTGTTTTGCTTTTTCTGTCTCCTTAAGATCAACACGGATTTCGCTTACAGTAGATTCAATAACTCCCGTTGTTGGTCCGATGATCAGAATGGTATCCCCCTTTTCAAGATTACCGTTTTCAAGCTTTATCTCAGCCACGTTAAGCCTGGTGAAATAATTGGTAACTTTTCCGAGATACACCTTTCTTTTTGTGGCAGAAGATCCGTATCCGGTATTCCATTCCCCAGGCTTCTGCCCCAGGTAGTAGCCATTCCAGAAACCCCTGTTGAATACGGATGAAAGTCTTTTTTGCCAGGCATCAATTTCTTCTTTATTATATGTTCCGGCTATCACTGATTTAACAGCCTCATCATAGCAGGAAGAAACCACTTTTACATATTCAGCCGAACGGGCACGTCCCTCGATTTTGAATACAGTTACCCCGGCATCCAGCATCCTGTCGATGAATCCGATTGTACACAGATCCTTTGGCGACATTATGTATTCATTATCAATTTCAAGCTGATAGCCGGACTCCTTTTCCGTGACAATATATGATTTACGGCAGGTCTGGTAGCAGTTTCCGCGGTTGGCGGAAGTGTTGTTCTCATGAAGGCTGAGGTAACATTTACCCGAAACAGCCATGCATAAGGCACCATGAGCAAACATTTCAATCTTTACAAGTTCCCCTTTCGGACCCCTGATATCCTGGTCACGGATTATCCCGGAGATGTATTTTACCTTGTCAAGATTAAGTTCCCTTGCCAGCACCACTACATCGGCCCATTGTGAATAAAACCTGAGAGCTTCCGCATTTGAAATATTAAGCTGTGTTGAAATGTGCACCTCAATCCCTGATCTGAACGCATAGTCTATCACTGAAATATCAGATGCGATTATTGCCGAAACCCCGCCGGATACGGCAGTATCAATGATCTCCTGCATCTGTTTTATCTCATGATCATATACCACTACGTTTAGGGTCAGATAGCTTTTTAATCCATTGGCCCTGCAGGTCTCAGCAATATTCCTGAGGTCGGCGAGAATGAAATTATTTGCAGAACCGGCCCTCATGTTGAGTTGTTCGGCTCCGAAATAAACAGAATCAGCGCCTCCCTGAATTGCAGCAGCAAGCGATTCATAAGATCCTGCAGGAGCCATTATCTCAATATCCTTCCGGTTCATTGACAAGACTATTTATTCATTAATATCCTGATGCACGATCCTTTTTCAACTTCTGAATGTCTTACATAAATACGGCCATTATGGAATTCCTCAACAATTCTCCTGGCAAGGGAAAGACCGAGGCCCCAGCCTCTCTGCTTGGTTGTATACCCGGGATTGAAGATCTTTTTGAAAGCCCGCTTCGGGATTCCTTTTCCGGTATCGGAAATATCAACAAGAACACTTTTTTCTGTTTCGGAAATACTGATCCTTATCTCACCGCTGCCTTCCATTGCATCAATGGCATTTTTGCAGACATTCTCTATTACCCATTCAAACAGGGCAGCATTGACCGGAACAATAACAGTCTTTGATTCATCAAAACCTGGCAGGAACCTGATCTTGGATGATGTCCTTGATTTTAAATAATCAACTGTACGGGAAATAATTGCGATAATATTATCATTATTCAGGACAGGTTTTGATCCAATCCTGGAGAATCTTTCCGTTATTTTTTCCAGTCTTTCAACATCAAGTGCGATCTCTTTTGTCAGCGTCACTTCAGGATATTTGTTCTGTAATATTTCAACCCATCCGGCCAGTGAGGATACAGGCGTGCCAAGCTGATGAGCCGTTTCTCTTGACATGCTGACCCACACCTGGTTGTTCTCTGCCTTCCGGGATGAGCTGAAAGCGAGGTATGCAACAAGAATGAACAGGACAATTATTCCCATCTGAACATAGGGATAATAGTTCAGCTGCGTAAGAATAATGCTGTCTTTATAATAGATCAGATTCGCGTGGTTTTCCCCGAGGTCAATGACTATGGGATTATTCTTCTTTTTGATTTTTTCAAGCTGTGATCTCAGGTATATCGGATCGCGCATACGGATCTCGTCAAAATTCCCGGAGCTGATTATACTGTCTGCCTCATCGGTAAGTATTACCGGTATCGTGGTATTGGTTTCAATGATTGAATAGAGAAATTCAATATTCTGGCTGGTATCAGCAAGGGTTATAAGCCTTGTGGCTTCTGCCCACTGCTCAACCTTCTTTCTTTCTTCTGTCTTAAGGATTCCTACCAGATAGCGTGTATAGACAAGAGATCCGAGGCCTGTAAGTATAGCGAACAGGAACAGGATCAGCATCCAGGAGGTCTTATTGCGGTAACCGTTCAATGTCTGTTACTTTATTTTCT